>DASUME010000480.1:0-2106 GCA_036277895.1 Polyangiales bacterium | reverse complement strand
CGATCGCGACTCGGCATGAGCAGCCCGACCAACGCGGCCGTCCGCGCCACGAACACGAAGGAGGTCTCCACGCCAGGCCAGGCTGCGTTGCGCTGCGCAAGCTGTTGCGAAGCTCCTTGCAGCCACTCATCGAACGCCAGTGATGCTTCGGTGGTGTGATTGATGCGGATGAAGTCCAGCGCCGACGGTAGCTTGCCGAAGAGCGTCGCGCGCGTGGGCTCGCCCGTGCTCACCGGCAGCCGCTTCCGCCTTGGGCGATCGACTCGGGTACGTCCAGCGCGAAGAGCTGACTGCCCGATGTGTCGAACGGCACGGACAAGAGGGGCGAGCGCGCGTCATCCACGGCGAAGTCCACCTTGATCCAGTGAAGATCACCCTTGGGCTTCCAGCCGACGGTGATCTGACGGTTGACTCGCTCGAGCACGCGCGCGCCGTCGCGCTCGTCGAGGATGCGAAACAGACCCCACTCTCCCTCACGCGTTAGTGGACGCGGGCCCTGTCCATCGTACGGAGTGACGGCGAGCGTCGCTCCCAGGCTGGGCTGATCGCCGGGCCACTCGGCCGATGTCCACGACTCGCTGCTGCTGTCGTAGCGCACGTTCGTGGTTCCGATGCGGAAGCTGGTGACGGAGTAGCCGGGTGCGCCGCGGACCCGAAAGCGGAAGGGCATGCGCACGTTCGGCGAATCGTTGGGGAAGAACGCTCTCCGCAGTGCGTAGGCCCGGCTCAGGAAGCGCGGCAGCTCGTCACGCAAGAGTGTGCGGCTCTGCGTCCCCTCGAACCGATAGCGCCCTTCGTCGGCCGTCAAGTAGCCGCGCAGCTGGGAGTCGAGGAACGCCCATACGCTGCCGGTGCCCGGCTGCAAGAAGCGCTGAAAGGCCTGCAGGCTGACGAGCTCTTTGCCGTCCGCGCGCAGCGGATATTGGCCAGCGAGCTCCTCCTGGAAAGGACGATAGACGCGCTCGCACCAATTGCGCTCGAGCAACCGGCCGCGCTCCTGCAGCGCGACTCGCTCGATGCCGTCGATAGGAGGCAGCAGCAGGCCGCGCAGTGCAGCGTTCCAGGTGCCCGCGTTGTTTCGCAGCAGCAGCTCGGTGCTCTCGCGCGCGACACGGACGGCCACCTCGAGCTCGCCCAGCTTCGACTCTTCGTTGCGATACACCTTCAGCGCGGCCAGCACAGACTCGAGCTGACGCCGGTACTGCTCGAGCGGCGTGTCTTGTCCGACCGGACCGGAACCGAAGCTCACGAACTCCGCAAACACGCGCTTGAGATCCGTCAGCGCGGGATCGTTCGCCGGGGCCTCCGGGGCGCGCGGCACCTGCTTGGCCTTGGCCGCGAGGGCGTGCTTCGCGTTGGCGAGGACTTCCGCTGCGACCGTGTCATGCAAGCTCGGTGGGGGTAGCGGCAGCGCGGTGTTTTCCCGCACCGACTCGAACAGCCTGCCGAGCACCCCGGGTCGACTGACTAGCTCGACCAACATCGTCTCGGCCTCGGCGAGGTTGCCAGGCTCACGCGCCGAGATCGACGCCAGGAACGCACGCCACGCCGCCTGAAACTCTTGCAGGTACTTACGCTCGAACGCCTGGCTCTGCTGTGCGCTGCGTACTTCTTCGCTGTCCGCGGGCGAGCAGCCGAGCAGCCAGCTCTCGTCTCCCGTGCGCCACGCATGCGGGGAGTTCAGCTGCGGCGCGGTCTCCTGCCAGGCCTCTAGCGTATACGCGCCGTGCACGAAGCCGCTGCTCTGGAAGACTGTGCTGCCTCCCGAGATCTGGCTGAGCGAGCGGGGCGCATCGGCGTAGCGGTCGAGCAGGCCGCGCAGACTGCGGTCGACCTTGTTGTCGCTCGCCAGTGCGCTGCGTGCGATCTCGATGGCGCGGTCGTCGCGCCCGAACCGCATGTCGGCATCATCCCGAGCGGACGCGCGCTCGACGTAGGAGGTGAGCAGGGCCTTGCGGCCCGCTGCATCCTCCGCGCTCACGGCCGGGGACGCGCCATGCCAGAGCTCGTACAGGTGTGCGATCGCCCAATCTTTGTGATCCGCCAGCTTGGGCGTGCAGCTCTCGCGCTCTCTGGCGAGCAAGAGGTGCAACTTCATCGTATTGC
>DASUME010000479.1:0-5386 GCA_036277895.1 Polyangiales bacterium | reverse complement strand
GGTAGTCGTTCAACAACCCAGTCGCCAGCGCGCGGCGGTCGCCCTGCATGCTGGCCAGGAGCTGGCGGCGATGCGCGAAGTCGACCGGACGCCGGTTGTCGGGGTCGACCAGGCTCTGGTTCCAGAGCTCGCAGCCCTGGTAGGTGTCCGGCACGCCGGGTGCGGTCAGCCGCAGCAGCGTCTGCGCGAAGGCATTGCACGCGCCGTGCGGCTCGATCACGCGCACGAACGCGAGCACGTCCTCGACGAAGCGCGGGTTCGCGAGCAAGCGCTTGGGCAGCTCCTGCACGGCCTCGTCGTAGGCGGGGTTCGGGTTGGTCCAGGACGTGGTCTGTTTGGCTTCGCGTGAGGCCTTGAGCAGGTATTGCCCCAGCCGCTCGGCCAGGTCCTCGCGCTCCTTCTGCCCATCCCACCCGAAGGGCACCGCGCCGACCAGGCACTGGAACAGCAGGTAGACGACGCCGCCGCTGCCCTCGAGCGCCGGCAGCTGCGCGCGCACGGGCTCCACGAACTGCAGCCAGCGGCGCGTGGTGCGCGCCCACAGCTCCGGCAGCTCGGACAGCACCGCGATGCGCGCGGAGGTGTCCTCGCCGCGCTTGGTGTCGTGCGTGGAGGTGCTGATCATCGAGCGCGGCCAGGCGCGCGCGCGCTCCGCGTTCTGGCGATGGAACGCCTCGACCGACGTACCGAACTGGCCTGGCATGCCGCCGACCTCGTTCAGGCTGATCAGCCGATGATAACGATAGAAGGCCGTGTCCTCGACCGCCTTGGCCATCACCGGACCGGTCAGCTGCTGGAAGCGCAGCGCGAAGAAGGTCTGCTCCTTGCGCACTTCTTCGGCTTCATTCGGCTCGCGCGCGGAGGAGCCGCGCGCGTCGACGGGCTCCGTTCGCAGCAGCAGCAGATCCTCCAGGAACGCGAAGATGGTGGGGCTGATCGACGGTGCGCGCCGGCGCGCCCGCATCAGCGCGCTGTGCACACGCTGCTGGTCCGCTTCCGAGCGTTGCTCGCCCTGCGCTCCGCCCGCGCGGAAGTACGTGCGGTAGACCGGGAAGGCGGCGATCGTCTCCGCCAGCGCGCGGGTGAGCCCGGCGCGCGTGAAGTCGCGCCACTTGCGGTTCTTGCTCGCGATGCGCTCCAGCGAGCGCGACAGCATGCTCAGCTCGCTGGCGAAGCTGTAGCGCAGCACATACTGCTTGCTGTCGTAGACGTGGTCGTTGAACGAGCTGCGGTCGCCGCTGATGCGCACGTAGAGCTCGCTCAGCGCACGCTCCGCGCGCGGGTTCACCCACAGCCCGAGCGTCGCGTTGGCGAACTCGTAGCCGGTGGTTCCGTCGACCGGCCAGGTGTTCGGCAGCTGCTCGCCGGGCTCGAGGATCTTCTCGACCAACAGCGGCAGCGGGCGCGCGAGATCGTCCGGGCTGGGCGGCTCCTCGCCGGCGCCGACCACGGTGGGGAAGCGCCGCTGCACGGCCTCGAAGTACGCCACCGGGTCGTACAGCCCATCGGTGTGATCGAGCCGCAGGCCGTTGATCTTGCGCTCGTCGATCAGCTTGAAGATCAGCGCGTGCGCGTGCTCGAACAGCGCGGGTAGCTCCATGCGCACCGCGGCCAGGTCGTTGACGTCGAAGAAGCGCCGGTAATTGATCTCCTCGAACGCGACCCGCCACGAGGCCAGGCGATAGCTCTGCTGACGCAGCAGGCGGTCGAGCGCATCGAAGCTGGTAGCGAGGCCGGGTGTGCCATTGAGCTGGAGCACGGCAGCATCGAGCGCGCTGCGCACGGCCTCGTTCTCCTCCACCACCTTCTTCAGGCGCAGGCGCACGATTTCCTTCTCACGCGCTCGCTCGCGGCGCTCCTTGAGGCCGGTCTCGTGGCGCTCGGGTAGGTGCCGCAGCGACGAGCAGATGCTCTCCAGCTCGTTGCGCGCGGGGTCGTCGTCGGACAGCTCGCAGCGAGCGAGGATGTCCTCGATCAACGGCAGCAGCGTCTTCGGTCCGAGCGGGAGCCGGCGCTCCCAGTACGCGAGCCGGAAGCAGCAGTCCTCTTCCCAGACCACCTGCAGCTCGCCCCGCTCCAGCACCTCGCCGTACTGATCGCCGAGCGTGGGCAGCAACACGCGGTCGCGAAGGTCCTCGCGCGAGGGCGACCAGTCGATGTCGAAGTACTCCGCGTACAGCGAGCTCGGCCCGTTCTCCAGCACGTCGTCCCACAGCTTGTTCTCGCCCGCGATGCCCATGTGGTTGGGCACCCAGTCGACGAGCAGGCCGATGCCGCGCTCCTGGAGCTTGGCCGACAGCGCATCGAGCGCCGCTTCGCCGCCGAGCTCTTCGTTGACGCGCGTGTGATCGACCACGTCGTAGCCGTGGGTGCTGCCCGCGGTCGCCTGCAGGATCGGCGAGGCGTAGAGGTCGGTGATGCCGAGCTCGCTCAGGTAGTCGACGATCTCGGCGGCGTCGCTGAGCTTGAAGTCCTTGTTGAACTGCAGGCGGTAGGTGCTGTTGAGCGCGTGCACCGAGCCGCCCGCGCGGATCACGCGCGACGGCGCGCGGAAGAACTTGATCGAGCGCGAGACCAGCGAGGTGGTGGCGCCCGGCAACACGCGCTCTTCGGCGTGATCGTCGCTGGTGTCGAGCAGCAGCTGCCAGGGCTCGCGCACGGCGGACAGCTTGGGGATCGTGAACGGGATGTCCTGCTCGCTGGCGTTGATCAGCAGCAGCAGGTTGTCATCGACCAGCGGACGGCCCTGCTCGTCGACCTCGTCGATGCCGCGCCCGGCCAGGAACATCGCCATGCTCTTGGTGTGCGGATTCTGCCAGTCGTCGACCGACATCGACTGCCCGTCGTGGCGCAGCCAGATCAGGTCTTGCAGGTCGGTGCCGTGGATGCCGCGGCTCTGGAAGAACTTGGAGCGCTGCAGCGACGGGTGCTCGCGGCGGATGCGCAGCACCCGCTTGACGAATTCCATCAGCGCACGCTGTTCGTCGTTCCAGTCCCAATTGAACCAGCTGACCTCGTTGTCCTGGCAGTAGGCGTTGTTGTTGCCGTGCTGCGTGCGCGCGCACTCGTCGCCGGCGACCAGCATCGGGGTGCCCTGCGAGAGCAGCAGCGTCGCGAGCAGGTTGCGCCGCTGGCGCTTGCGCAGGGCCAACACGCCGGCGTCGTCGGTATCGCCCTCGACGCCGCAGTTCCAGGCGTGCTCGTGGTTGTTGCCGTCCTGGTTGTTCTCGCCGTTCGCTTCGTTGTGCTTCTCGTTGTAGCTGACCAGGTCGTTGAGCGTGAAGCCGTCGTGCGCGGTGATCAGGTTCACGCTCGCCGAGGGCTTGCGGCCGTTGCCTTCGTACAGATCGCTGCTGCCGGTCAGGCGGTAGCCGATCTCCGCGGCGCGCCCGCCGTCGCCGCGCCACAAGCTGCGCACGGCGTCGCGAAAGCGGCCGTTCCACTCCGCCCAGCGCACCGGGAAGTTGCCCACCTGGTAGCCGCCCTCGCCGACGTCCCAGGGCTCCGCGATCAGCTTCAGGTGGTTGAGCACCGGCGATTGGTGGATGAGCGTGAAGAAGCTGGAGAGCTGGTCGACCTCGTGCAGCGAGCGCGCGAGCGCGGACGCGAGGTCGAAGCGGAAGCCGTCGACGTGCATCTCGATCGCCCAGTATCGCAGCGAGTCCATGATCATCGCCAGCACCTGCGGGTGGCGCACGTTGAGCGTGTTGCCGGTGCCGGTGTAGTCGAAGTAGAAGCGCGGCTGCTCCGGCACCTGCCGGTAGTACGTGGTGTTGTCGATGCCCTTCAGGTTGAAGGTGGGGCCGAGGTGGTTGCCCTCTGCGGTGTGGTTGTAGACGACGTCGAGGATCACCTCGATGCCGGCGCGATGCAGCGCCTTCACCATCGACTTGAACTCGCGCACCTCGTCGCCGAGCGTGCTGGTGGAGCGGTAGCGCACCTCCGGCGCGAAGAAGCCGATCGTGTTGTAGCCCCAGTAGTTGCGCAGGCCCTTGTCGAGCAGGGTCTTGTCGTCGATGAAGGCGTGGATCGGCATCAGCTCGATCGCGGTCACGCCGAGCTCGCGCAGGTAGGTGAGGATCGCCGGGTGCGCGAGGCCTGCGTAGGTGCCGCGCAGCGCGTCCGGCACGTCCGGGTGCAGCTTGGTCAGGCCGCGCACGTGCGCCTCGTAGATCACCGAACGATGAAGCGGCGTGCGCAGCGGCTCGTCGCCTTCCCAGTCGAACTCGGGATCGATCACGACACCGCGCGGTGCCCCGAGCTGCGGCTTCTCCGCCTTGTGCAGGTCGCCGTCCGCGTGGCCGAGCTCGTAGGCGAAGCAGCCCTCTTCCCAGCGCTCCGCGCCGTCGAGCGCCTTGGCGTACGGGTCGAGCAGCACGATCTCCGGATTGAAGCGCAGCCCGCGCTCGGGCTCGTACGGCCCGTGTACCCGGTAGCCGTAACGTTGTCCGGGCTTGAGCCCTGGCACGTAGCCGTGCCAGACGAACGCACTCTTGTGCGGCAGCGAGAGCCGGATCTCCTGGCCGGTCTCGTCGAACAGGCACAGCTCCACGCCGCTGGCGTTCTCGGAGTACAGCGCGAAGTTCACGCCCTCTCCGTCCCAGGTGGCGCCGAGGGGATGCGAGGAGCCAGGCAGCAGTTTCATGGTCACCGACGTGCGAGGGTTGCGCCGCGAGCCGGGCTGACTCGCCCGACTGGAAGTGGGTCCCAAGCACACTTTTGCAATGGCTTCCAACGACATCGCCGCGGGGCCTTGCAAGGTGTATAGTCGCCGCCCTGCGGCCCTCCACTCGAAGCCCGCGCGAAGGAAATGGCGTCACGCAAGCGTAAGGAAGTCGTCGTACCTGCCGCCAGCTCACGAACGGCCCGGCCCACGGTCTCCGAGGCAACGGGTGACGAGGTGGGTGCGGCAGAGATGAATCGGCGCGTCTCGGAGGTGCTCAAGCGCTTCCGCAAGCAGCGCGAGCTGTCGCTGGATCAGCTGGCCACGCGCAGCGGCGTGAGCCGTGCTGCGCTGTCGCAGATCGAGGGCGCGCGCACCAACCCCACCCTGAGCGTGCTCTGGAAGATCGCGGTCGGCCTGGAGATCCCGTTCCAGGAGCTGCTCGAGCTACCGGACAGTGGCGAGGCCAAGGTCCTGCGCGCCGGCGACGCGGTGGTGCTGCGCAGCGCGGACGGCCGGGTCGACAGCCGGCTGGTCTCGCCGAGCGGCTCCGAGAGCCACAGCGAGATGTACGAGCTGCGCCTGGCGCCCAGGGGCGTGCTGCGCAGCGAGCCGCACGGCACCGGCACCACGGAGACGGTCTACGTGCTCAAGGGCGCCGTGCGTATCAGCGTGGGCGGCGCCGAGCACGACCTGATGGCCGGCGACAGCATCTTCTTTCGC
>DASUME010000478.1:0-7851 GCA_036277895.1 Polyangiales bacterium | reverse complement strand
TTCTTCCGCGAGGCGAAGAACGAGTCGGTGGCGCGCGCCCGCCTGCGCCAGACGGCCGAGGGCGGCGCGGTGCGCGACAAGCGCCTGTGGACCGCGATCGCACAGCTCACCGGCGCCACCGGCAACTCCACCTCGCTCGTGGGCACGCCGGAGCAAGTCGTGGACTCGCTGCTCGATTACTACGACCTCGGCGTGCGCAAGTTCCTGTTCCGCGGCTTCGACCCGCTCGAAGACGCGATCGACTACGGGCGCAACCTGCTGCCCAAGTTCCGTGAAGCGGTGGCCGCGCGCCAGCGTGTGCGCGCCGCCGAGTGAGGAGGAGTTCATGACCAAGAAGCAACTGAAGCTCGGAGCTGTGCTCGCCGGCGTCGGCACGTCGCATGACGGCTGGAAGCACCCGGACGTGGCGGGCGACGCCAGCGTCGACATCGACTGGTACAAGTCGCAGGCACTAGCGGCCGAACGCGCACGATTCGACTTCGTGTTCATCGTCGACAGCCCGTACATCACGCCCGAGTCGGCGCCGCACTACCTCAACCGGCTCGAGCCGCTCACGATGTTGTCCGCCGTCGCGGGCGCCACGAAGCACATCGGCCTGGTCGCGACCGCGACCACTTCGTACAACGAGCCGTTCAACCTGGCGCGCGCGTTCGCGTCGCTCGACCTGATCAGCAAGGGCCGCGCGGGCTGGAACGTGGTGACCACGGGCCTCGAAGGCGCCGCGGGCAACTACGGGCGCGAAGAGCACTTCGCGCACGAAGACCGCTATCGCCGCGCGCGCGAGCACCTCGAGGTCGTGCGTGGGCTGTGGGACTCGTACGAGGACGACGCCTTCCCGCGCGACAAGGCGGCCGGCGTGTTCCTCGACAAGGACAAGCAGCACCGGCTCGACCACAAGGGCGAGTTCTTCTCGGTCACCGGGCCGCTGAACATCTCGCGCTCGCGCCAGGGTCAGCCCGTGATCTTCCAGGCCGGCGGCTCGAACGACGGTCGCCAGCTCGCAGCCGAGAGCGCCGACGCCATCTTCACCGGCCACGAGAACTTCGAGGAGGCGCTGGAGTTCGCGCAGGACATCCGCGCGCGCGCCAAGGCCGCCGGCCGCGGCCCGAACCAGCCGCTGATCTTCCCGGGCGTGCGCATCGTGCTCGCCGACACGGACGAACAGGCGCAGCAGAGCGAGCGCGAGCGCCAGGGTGCGATCGAGCTGCCGCAGGCGCTCGCACTGCTCGGTCGCCCGTTCAACTACTACGACTTCACGCAGCACGACCTGGACGCGCCCTTCCCGGACCTCGGGGACTTGGGCAAGAACGGCTACCGCAGCGCGGCCGAGCGCATCAAGCGCGTGGCGCGCGAGGAGAAGCTCACGGTGCGCCAGGCCGCGCTGCGCTTCGCGAATCACCACTCGTCGTTCGTCGGCTCGGCGCGCACGGTCGCCGACAACCTGCAGCGCTGGTTCGAAGCCGGCGCCGTGGACGGCTTCAACGTCGGCATCGGCAACCCGAAGGAGCTCGATCGCTTCATCGCCGAGGTGCTGCCGATCCTGCGTGAGCGCGGGCTGGTGCGCGACGAGTACGAGCACCAGACGCTGCGCGAGAACCTCGGCCTAGAGATCCCCGTCAACCGCTACACCGCTGGCCGCGTCACTGCGCGCGCCGCGGAATGAAGGAAGGAAGCGCCATGAGCACCGCAGAGCAGCTACAGACGATTCAGCTCGACGTACGCCCCCTGGAGCCCACGATCGGCGCCGAGATCTACGGCATCGACCTGGGCCTGCCGATCTCGGATGCGCTCCGGGACGCCATCAAGGCCACCATCCTGCAGTACAAGGTGGTGTTCTTTCGCGACCAGAACATCGACGTCGAGCAGCAAGCCGCGTTCGCGTCGCGCTTCGGCAAGCTGTACACGCACCCGAACAACAACCGGAGCGAGAAGGTCGCCAGCATCCACAAGATCCAGGCGACGGACTTCGCGCGCTACGAGATCAAGAGGGACGAGAAGACCGTCGAGGGCGGCTACCACACGGACACCAGCTGGCGCCTGGTGCCGACCTGGGGCGCCGTGCTGCGCGCGGTCCACCTGCCCGAGGTCGGTGGCGACACGATCTGGGTCGACGCGGGCGCCGCGTACGACGGCCTGTCGGACGAGCTCAAGCAGCAGCTCGAGGGCCTGCACGTCACGCACAACTACCGCGAGGCTCTGCAGCGCGTCGGCGAGGACTACCCGATCGTCGCGCACCCGGTCGTGAAGACGCACCGCGAGACCGGCAAGAAGGTCCTGTGGGTGAACTACACGCAGCGGCCGTACATCATCGGCGTCAGCCTGGAAGAGAACAAGCGCCTGCTGAACAAGATCCTGGAGGCGTACAAGAACCCGCAGTACCAGGTGCGCTTCAGCTGGCGTCCAGGTTCGGTCGCGTTCTGGGACAACCGCGCCGCCGTGCACTACGCCGTCCGCAACTACGGCGACTTCCCGCGCGTCCTGGAGCGCGTCCTGATCGAAGACGAGCCCCAGTACGCCGACCTCTGAGCGCCGCTACAGGAAGACGCCGAGATCGAGGAATACACCGCCGACGAGCGTCAGCGGGCGATCCCAGTCGCATGCCGACCCGCAGCGGAAGCCGCCCGCGCTCACGGTCGTGCTGACCGGGACCACCAAGCCGAGACGCAGGCCGGTCCCGAGCAAGAAGCGGCGGAAGCCCCAGCGATAGCCGAGGTCGACCTGCGGGATCAAAGAGTGCTTCCCGTACTCCAGGGAGCCGCGCTGCTGATCTCGTGTGCGCACGAACGCGTACTCGAGGTTGGGCCCGCCGAACAGGCCGCGCATGTTGCCATCGCGGCCCAGGAAGCCGTGCAGGCCCAGGGCGGCGCCCAGGCCCCACCGCAGCTCGTCGTCGTCGTTGCGACCGAGCAGGAAGTAGCTTGCGAGGCCGCTGTTGATCGCGCGAAGCCGCAGGTAGCCCGAGACCCGCTTGCCGATCTCGAGCGTGGGTGTGAGCCCGAACTGCAGCGCGCCGAGTACGTCGACGTGCAAGTTGACGATCGAGTCCTTTCCGACGCGATCCTCGGGCGGCGCGTCGACCGGCCGCGTAGGCTCGGGCTGCGCGGATGGCTCGGCAGCTGCGGCGCCGCGCTCGCAGCGGCCATCGGCGGTGCAGGTCTCGCCGAACTGGCACGCTGGATTGCAGGCAGACACGCAGGCCCCCTGCAGGCACAAGAAGCCCGCGCGGCAGGCCGGCAGGCACTGCTCGCTTTCCGAGCGATAGGACCTGTGCGGCACCACGGGCGCCGGCGCCGAAGGTGCCGTGGTGACGCAGCGCCCGCTGGCGGTGCACACCGCGTCCGGGCCGCAGGCCGGCGTACACACCGGAACGCACTCGGCTTGCTTGCACTCGAAGCCACGGCGGCACGCCGGCACGCACTGGAGCGCAGATGGGCTGCTCTGCCAGTCGGAGTCGTCCTGTGCCCTCGCCGGCGAGAGCACCGCATAGGGTGATGCGGCTGCAACGAGCACGACCACGCCTCGTGCTCGCACTAAGATGCCTCGCCCAACCGTCGCGGAAAGGCCGAAGTAAGAGCGCACGGATGTCTCCTCGTTTCGCCAAGCCAACTAGGCTCGTCGCCACGCGCGGTCAATGCCAAGCGGCCCTGGTACTCTCGCGGTCACCCCATAGTGTGCTGCTCTGAAGTCGAAGCGAGCTCGCGTATGTCCGTAAGCACGAAGCCCCGCCCCCACGCTGCCCACGTCGCGCAAGCTCGTCGCTCCGAGGGCCTGCGCATCGGAGCCGTCGTGCTGGCGCTGGTGCTCATGCCGCCCGTGCTGATCTGGCTGCTCGCGGTGACGACCGATGGCGTGCTCCCCGGGACCCGCATCGGCGGGGTGGTGATCGACGGAGATCGACCGCTCACTCCGTACCTCTCGGTCTTGGCCGAGACCTGGGCCGCAGAGCACATCCTCGTGCAGCTCGGGCAGCATCAGTGGCGGCCTACTCGCGCGGAGCTCGGCGGGTCGCTCTCCGTCGAGGAAGCTGCGGCCGCGCTCCTCGCGGTCGGCCACTCCGCGAATCCCTGGCTGGCTTTGCCCGCTTGGTGGCGTGCTTACCTCGGCGATGGCCAAGACGTCGCCTGGCGTGCACGCATCACGAATGCGGCGGCGCTCGAGGACTACGTGCAGCAGATCCGCGCTGCCGTCGACCGGCCCCCTACGCCGGGCAGCTACGATCCAGAGCAGCGTCCGATCCCCGGTATCGTCGGGGAAGCGGTCGACGTCGAGCAGACGCGACGCGCGATCGGTGCGGCCATCGCGCGCGGCGATCTCGCGCTGCGCGTGGACACGCTGGTCACGCCGCCGCCGATCTTCATGAAGCGCTTCGCCTCCGAGCGCACGGCTGCGACCGTGCTGATGATGCGTCAGGAGACCGACTATCGTCCGGGCACGGGCCGCGCGACCAACATCGAGCTAGCCGCGCACAAGCTCGATGGCGCGTTGCTGATGCCGGGGGCCGCCCTCTCGTTCAACCAAGTCGTCGGCAAGCGCGATGCCGCACGAGGCTTCGCACCGGCGCTGGAGCTGATGAACGGCGAGGTCTCGCTCGGCGTCGGCGGCGGCGTGTGCCAGGTGGCGGGCACGCTCCACGCCGCCGCCTTCTTCGCGGGCCTCCAGATCGAAGAGTATCGGCCTCACTCGCGCTTGAATCAGTTCGCCTACTTGCGCCCCGGCCTGGACACCATGGTCGCCTGGCCCGATCACGTGCGCGACCTCAGCGAGACCAAGGACATGCGTATCCGCAATCCGTACCCCTTTCCGGTCGTCATCAAGACCGAGCTGATGGCCAAGCTGCCAGGCCAACGCGTGCTGCGCGTGGAGCTCTACGGTGGCGGGAAGCCTTACCGCGTGGACTGGAGCTTCTCCGAGCTCGAGCGCACACCGGCCGGCGAGCTGCGGCGCCCGGATCGTTCGCTCCGAGTCGGCGAGGTTCGCGTGCAGCAGGAGTCGTTGGAGGGACTGGTGATCCTGCGGCGGCGCACGATCTATACGCCGCTCCGGCGCATCGACGAAGAGACCCGCGTCGCCTACCCGCCGACCCCGCGCGTGCTGCTCGTGGGAAGCAGCTGAACGTCAGCGCTTCGTCTCGGGCTTGCCCATCGCCGCGAGGTACGTCTTGGCGAACACGCGCCCCAGGAATACGCGCTGGTAGCGCTCGTTGTCGACCAGCGCCGAGTGCGTCTGCAGAAAGCGCCGCCACAGCCGGACCTCCGTCGCTTCCTTGCCGCCTCGCCAGCGGTCCCACATCCCCGATGGTCGTCCAGCGTCGTCGTCGCTCTCGAGCTCGATGCCCTCCGCTTCGGCGATCGCTTGCGGTGAGACCGCGTCGACCAACAAGCGCGCGCCTTCGAGCGTCGCCTTGAACAGAGCGAGCTCGTGCGTGACGAGCTCGCGGATCGTCTGCTCCAGCTCCGTCAGCCGCTCGGTCCAGTTGGCTTGGGGGTTGAGCAGGTACGCGAGGATCGCGCGACCATTGTCGCTGCGCAAGACCGACTCACGCGGCTGCCTGCCAAGCCAGCGTTGGCGAACCGTGTCCTGGGCGTCGTTGATCTCGGCGAGCGACTGTGTGAGCGTCTCGAGCAGACCGAGGATTCGGGTCAACGTCAGGCCACGATCGATCTTCAGGTGTGGCGGCAACACATCGCGCGCGATGTCCGCGAGCCACTCCCCAACCTCCGACTCGTGCGCAGGTTGCGGCGACAAGCCCAACCGCTGGAGCAGCGCACGGAGCTCCGGCTCGCGGGTGATGCGTGGATAGCTGCGCTCGAAGTGTTCGGCGAGGCGCGCGCGCTGCTCCGCCGGCGTCCTCTCGAGCTGCATCATGATCACGGCCAGCAACCGGCGCGACGCATCCTGGTACGCATCGTGCGCTGCCGGTAGAGCGCCTGCCTGATCGGCTCCGAGCAGCGGCGCGCGCTGGGGCTCGTGCGCCGCATAGCGGCGACTCGGGCTGGGTGGTACCCCCGGCACAACGACGGGGGGAGTGCTCGAGCGCGGCGTGAGCTGCGGGGCGATCGTCGGCTCGACGACTGTCACGCGTCCCAGCACGCGCACGCCGCCGCTGCCTCCACGCTCCTCCGGCGCGGGCGGGACGGCGCGATGCGGCGTTGGCACATCGACCGGGTCGCTACTCGGCCTCTCCAGGTACGCCGTCTTCAGCGCTGTGTCGGGCTGATCCGAGGCGGGGCGCGGCTTGCCCTTCCGCCGCAGGTCTGCTTCGGGCACGAACTCCCGCGAGCAGTGCAGGATGAGGGTGCCGATCGAGAGCACGGAGTCTGCTCGAAGCACCACGTCTTCGCCGCTCTGGAGCGGGCGACCATCCACGTAAGCTTGATTCGTCGCTCCCAGGCTGAAGTAGGTAACTTCGCTCTCATCGAAGCGCAGCGTGCCTTCCCAGCGCGAGATGAAAGGCTCGGTCAGCTGCAGCTCTGCGAACGGGTTGCGTCCGATGCTGACGGGGGAGCCCGCAAACGCGTAGCGCCGAACGAGCCCATCGTTGCTTTCCACGACGACGACCAGAGGAAGCATCGACATCTTCTCCAGCACTACGGCCACCGGGTCGCAGACGCAAGCGAGCATCACGCCCGTCGGCGACGACGTCTACCCCGTGGAAGGCAGTCGAGACTGAGCGCACGCGCGGCGGGGAATTATCCCGAGTCGCAAACCGCCAACCTGATTCGGCTAAATCGACGATCTGGACTCGGGGGCCAATATCCGCTTCACGGACCCGTGCAGCTGAAGCACGTCGCTCGCGCTCGTCGTAGCGAGCGCCATCAAGCTCGCGGCCTCGGCGTTCGTGGGCCTGCACGCAGTCGTGTGTGGCCCGACACTGCTCACCGCCGCGGCGAAGTGCCGAGGACGGGCCTCCACCGCGTCGGTCGAGCTTCTTCAAGCGCGCGCGATAGCAGGTTGGGTCATTTGCCGTGAGCGTCGCAGGGTCACTGCTGCCGCGCGCCCAAGCTCCGTGGTCGAGCGCCAGCGCGAACCACCGAACTGGTTTCTCAGGCCTCGTCGACAAGCCGCTCGAATACGAGCTTGAGCTTGGCGGTACGTTGGGCTTTGCTCGGTGGCATCGTCGTCTCCGCGAGTGCGGTGGTAGGCCGCACGATCGTATTGCATGCGCAGTCGCGTCGAGCTGGACGCCCCGGACAGTAGCAAGCGCCTCGGGCACAAGCATCACTCTCTCGGTGTGATTGGCAAGGGAGGCCGCGGCACTGGCGGTGCATCGTTCGCGCGCGATTGATCACCAGGGCCGTCAGCTTGGATCGGACGGGTCGCGGCTGGCTGGGTAGCCGTCGTAGGTCCGCGTTTCCTGCAGCAGCAGGCCGCGGAGCGTGGTCGCTTCCAGAATCGCGCGCACGCGCTGGTCGACTACGAGCAGGCGTGGATCGTCGGCCAGGCGGAACAGGCGCAGGCCCAAGCTCTCGATAGGATCGATCTCGAAGCTACGCAGTTCGCCCGTCTCGCTCCCGTGGCGTGGCGCAAATACAGAGCGCTCGCGATCGACACACGCCACCGTACCGATCACGTTGGCGAGCCAGTAGCCGTCGATCGACTCCTCCATGTATTCGATCTGCAGCAGCGCCGGAAAGTACTGAACGTTGTCGACGCCAGCGCGCTCCAGCGCTTGGCGCATGGAGTTCGAGATCACCAAGCACGGCAGGTCCAGGATGTCGCTGTGGCCCTCTCCCTGGGCGGCGATCTCGACTCGCACCGGCACCGTCACATCTTCGATCGGGATGCCGAGGCGCAACGCGTCGGCATCGACGCCTTGGACGCGAAGCGCCATCCAGTAGCCGGGGTCAGCAT
>DASUME010000477.1:0-2868 GCA_036277895.1 Polyangiales bacterium | reverse complement strand
TGGCGCGTTCAAGCTGTACATCACGCACACGGTGCTGCAGCAGCGCAAGCTGCACCCGGACCTGTTCCTGCGCGGCGACTACGAGGGCCTCGCCGCGCCCGACAACGTGGTCGCGTTCACGCGCAGCTACGGCAGCGAGCGCCTGATCGTGGCGGCGCCGCGGCTGAGCCACTTGCTCACGCGCGGCGAGCAGCCGTTCCCGCTGCGTGAGGCCTGGCGCGACGGCAAGCTGCGCCTGCCGTACGCCGGCCGCTATCGCAACGTGCTCACCGACACCGTGCTCGGCGCGCGCGGCAACCTGCGCCTGGCGGACGTGTTTGCCGACCTGCCGGTGGCTTTGCTCTGGCGAGAGAACGAGGGCTGAGATGGTCGACCGCAACGCACTTGGTTCGAAGCTCGGCGCGCACGTGCTCGGCGAGCAGACGCGCTTCGCTTGCTACACGGACGCCGAGAAGTGCGAGCTGGTGCTCGAAGGCCGGCGCCACGCGATGCAGCTCGTCGACGGCGTCTACGAGCTCACGCTGCCTGCGCCGCACGGCAGCCGCTACAAGTTCGCGCTCGACGGACGCGAGCTCCCGGATCCGTACGCGCGCTTCGTGCCGGACGGGCCGCACGCAGCGGCGATGGTGGTCGAGCCGCGCCGGCAGTTCAAGCACGGGCACGTGGTGCGGCCGCTGCATCAGCAGGTGATCTACGAGCTGCACGTCGGCACCTTCACGCAGTCGGGCACCTACCGCGCCGCGCTCGACAAGCTGCCCGAGCTGGTGAAGCTCGGCGTGACCACGCTCGAGCTGCTGCCGGTGGCGTCGTTTCCAGGCGCTCGCGGCTGGGGCTACGACGGCGTCGCGCTGTGGGCGCCGTACGCGCCCTACGGCACGCCGGACGAGCTGCGCGCCCTGGTCGACGAGGCGCACGGGCTCGGCCTCGGCGTGTTGCTCGACGTGGTCTACAACCACTTCGGCCCGGCCGGCAACTACCTCGGCGCGTACCACCCGTCTTACTTCACACACGAAGTAAAGAACCCCTGGGGCGACGCGCCCAACTACGCGCACCCTGCGATGCGCGCGTTCGTGGTCGACAATGCACGCTACTGGCTGGAGGAGTTTCACTTCGACGGCCTGCGCCTCGACGCGGTGCACGAGATCCACGATCCCAAGTCCGAGCGACACGTGCTGCGCGAGCTGGTCGAGGCGGCGCACGCGCTCGGCACGCGGCCGATCTTGATCGCCGAAGATGATCGCAACGATCCGAGGCTGGTGCAGGACTACGGCCTCGACGGGATCTGGGCCGACGACTTTCACCACCAGCTGCGCGTCACGCTGACCGGCGAACAGGAAGGTTACTACGCGGGCTACCAGCCCGGCGTGGCCGGCATCGCGCGCGCGATCGAGCGCGGCTGGCTGTACGAGGGCGAGACGCCGCCGGGACGCGACAACCCGCGCGGCCAGCCACGCGGTGATCTCCCGCGCAGCGCGCTGATCTACTGCATCCAGAACCACGACCAGATCGGCAACCGTGCACTCGGCGAGCGCCTGAGCGAGGACGTCGACCTGGAGGCCTATTGCCTGGCCTCCACGCTGCTCTTGTTCCTGCCCGCGACGCCGATGTTGTTCATGGGCCAGGAGTGGGGCACACGCGCGCCGTTCGCGTTCTTCAGCGATCACGACGCGGAGCTGGGCGAGGCGATCTCCCGGGGCCGGCGCGAGGAGTTCAAGCACTTCAGCGCGTTCTCGGACCCCGACAAGCGCGCGCGTATTCCGGACCCGCAAGACGCGCAGACGTTTCAGCGCAGCAAGCTGCCATGGGACGAACGCGATGGCGCGGACCACGTGCGTGTGCTCGCGCTCTACGAGGCGCTGCTCGATCTGCGCCAGGAGGATGCCGTGCTACGCGTCGAAGGGGAGCTCCGCGCCGAAGCGCACGGAGATGTGCTGAGCGTGCTCCGCTTTGCACAAGGAGAAGAGCGCCTGCTGCTGGCCAACTTCGGAGCCACACCGGTCGCTATCCCGGACGGCTACCGGGAGCTGCTACGCAGCGGCGAACGAGGACCCGAGCTCGCACCGCACACCGCGGTCATCCTGGCGCGCGCATGACGTTCAGCCTCGATCGACGCGCGGCCGGCGTGCTGCTCCACCTGACCAGCCTCCCGGGGCCACACGGCAACGGTGACCTCGGCCCGGAGGCGTACGCCTTCGTCGACTTCCTCGCCGCCGCCGGCCAGCGCTGGTGGCAGATGCTGCCGATCAACCCGGTCGGCCCAGGCTTCTCGCCGTACAGCGGCGTCTCCGCGTTCGCGGGCAGCCTGCTGCTGATCAGCCTTCGCCCGCTCGCCGACGAAGGTCTGCTCACGCAGGAGGAGCTCGCGACCACGCTCGATCCCGCGCGCGCCAGCTACGACGCTGCCAGCGAGCTGCGCGCCGCGCTGTTGCGCCGCGCCTTCACGCGCTTCGAGCCCACGCCGGAGTTCGCTGACTTCCGCGAGCGCAGTCAGTTCTGGCTCCCGGACTACACGCTGTTCATGGCGCTGCGCCACGCCAACGATCGCAAGCCATGGACCGAGTGGGCGCCGGAGCTGGCCAGACACGAGCCCGAGGCGCTCAAGATCGCCGCGGCCGCGCTCGCCGACGAGCTGCGCTACTTCGAGTTCGAGCAGTTCCTGTTCGACCGCCAGTGGCGCGCGTTGCGCAAGTACGCGGCCGAGCGCGGCGTGGGCTTGATCGGCGACGCGCCGATCTTCATCGCGCACGACAGCGCGGACGTGTGGGGCAACCAGTCCAGCTTCAAGCTCGATGCGCAGGGCCAGCCAACGGTGGTCTCCGGCGTGCCGCCCGACTACTTCAGCGCCACCGGGCAGCGCTGGGGCACGCC
>DASUME010000476.1:0-5238 GCA_036277895.1 Polyangiales bacterium | reverse complement strand
CGGCACCGAGCGCCGCGGCGTGCGCACTCAGATCGGTGCCCGCGCTGATCACGAGCACAGGTAGCTCCTTGAGGTCAGGCTCGGCGAGCTGACGCTGACGAAAGGTGATGCCATCCATCACAGGCATCATCAAATCCAGCAGGATCAAGCACGGTCTCAGGCCCGCTTGAAGTGCGGCCAACGCCGCGGCGCCGTGCGGTACGGCGTGTGTGGGGTAGCCATGATCGGTCAACACGTCGACGAGCGCCTCGCGGATGTCCGCATCATCGTCGACAATCAGAATGGACGTTCTTGATGTACTACTGCCAGACACCAGCATCTCCTGCGGAGGAACGACTCGCGGGGGCGAATCGTCGGGCAAAGTACTACCGCGATCTCGCCGCTCGCAGCAAGATATCCCCGCGTTGTTTGTGGGCAGCGGCGACGCGATCCGTGGCCGAAAGATTCAGCGGCTCAGGCGCTGGCGAAGGTCACGGTGAACGCGCTGCCGCGCCCCGGCGCGCTGTCGAGCGCGACCTCTGCCTGCAGCGCCTGCGCGATGCTCTTCACCAGCGCGAGCCCGAGCCCCACGCCTTCGCCGCGCTTGTGGCGCACGCTCTCCAGCTGCTGGAACGGCTCGAAGATCAGCTGCTGCTGCGCCGGGTCGATGCCGGGACCGGTGTCGCTCACGCGCAAGCGCAGCCCGACCTCGGCGCGCTCTAGACGAAGCTCGATCGAACCCTCTTCGGTGTACTTGATGGCGTTGTCGATCAGGTTGACGATGATCAACCGGATCAGGCGTGCGTCTGTCAGCGCCGTCAGCGCGCCCTCGCCGAGCGTGAGGCCGAGCGCGATGCCCTTCTGATCGGCGCGTGGACGCATGTCATCGATCGCCTCGCGCGCCACCGCGCTCACGTCGACGCTCGACAGCGAGACCTCCAGCCGGCCGCTCTCCATGCGCCCGAACTCGAGCAGCGCGTCCAGCAAGTCGAGCAGGCGCGCCGAGGAGCGCGCGATCTTCTCCATCGCCTGCAGCTGCTCGCTGCTCACCATGCCAGTGACGCCGCGCCGCACGCGCTCGAGCTGGAGCTGGATCGAGGTCAACGGTGTGCGCAGCTCGTGCGAGACCAGGCTCAGGAAGTCGCTCTTGGCGCGGCTCGCCTGCTCGGCGTGTCTTCGCGCCTCGCGGGCGGACTGCAGCGCGCTGGTCAGCTCGCGCTTCTGCGCAACCAGCTGCCGCGTCAGGCCCTCGACATCGTGTTGCTGCGCCTCGACCTCGTTCTGGAGCAGATCGCGCGTGCGCTTGATGGTCAGCAGGTTGTGCACGCGCGCCAGCAGCTCCTCGCTCGCGAACGGCTTGAGCACGTAGTCCTGCGCGCCGGTCTCCAGCGAGCGCGAGCGCACCCGCTCGTCGTTCTTCGCCGTCAACAGCAGGATCGGCACGCTGCTGAGCTCGGGCTGGGCGCGCACGGCCAGCACCAGTTCGTCGCCGCTCATGCGCGGCATCATCAGGTCGCTCAGGATCAGGTCGGGCTTCAGCTTGCGCGCCTTCTCCAGACCCTCGACGCCGTCGCGCGCCTGCGCCACGCGGTAGCGGCCGCGTAGCGTACGTACGAGCAGCGCGCGCATGTCCGCGTTGTCGTCGACCACCAGCACGGTGGGCGCATCGTCGGGCAGCCCGGGTTCTTCTTCCTGGTCCGGCAGCTCGTGCAGCTCCTGCACCGTTGCCTGCACCGCCGAGCGCGGAGGCGGCATCGGATCGTGCAAGCGCGCGCCGTCCGGCGCGTGGCGAGGCAGCGTGACCTGGAACTCCGCTCCGCCCTCCACGCTCGTGCCCACGTGCACCTCGCCGCCGTGCAGGCCGACGAACTCGCGCACGATCGACAGCCCGAGGCCGGTGCCGCCGACCGGGTGGGTGCTCGACGACTCGCCCTGGCGGAAGCGCTCGAAGATCTGCCGCCGCTCGCTCTCCGGCACGCCCGGGCCGTCATCGGCGACCACCAACTCGAGCTGCTTCTGGTGACGCGGCGGGTCCGCGTCGCGCAGCTCGACGCGGATCGAGCCGCCCTCCGGCGCGTACTTGAAGGCGTTGGAGAGCAGGTTCAGCAGCACGCGCTGCACCTTGTCGATGTCGACCTCGGCGTGCGCGACCGCGGGCGTCTTGATCGCGAGCGCGATCTTTCGCTCGCGCGCGAGCGAGTCGAAGCTGGCGCTGACGGAGCGCACCAGCTCGCTCATGTCCGTGTCCGCGAAGCGCGGCTCCAGCTTGCCCGCGTCGAGCTTGGCGATGTCGAGCAGGTTGTTCACGTGCGCGAGCAGCGAGCGCGCGTTGCGGGCCACCAGCTCCAGCTCGTAGCGCTGTTCGCCGTCCATCCGGTCGTCGAGCAGCAGGTGCTCGACGGGCCCGAGGATCAGCGTCAGTGGGGTACGCAGCTCGTGGCTGACGTTGGCGAAGAAGTTGGTCTTGAGCTGGTCCAGCTCCAGCGTCTTCTTGTACATCGACTCCAGGTCGCTGACCGTCATCTCCAGCGCGATGCCGCGCTCGCGTGCGGCCAGGCTCGCCTTGGCCAGCTGCTGCGCCTGCGGCAGCAGCCGGGGCAGCATCAGCGCCGTGCCCATCGAGGCCACCGCCGTCACCGCGCGCAGCCCCGCGTCCAGCCAATAGCGGGGCTGCCAGATCACCAGCACGTCCAGGAAGTGCGTGAAGCCGCAGCTGACGATGAAGATGCCGAACGCCACGTAGGCCCAGCGAAACGGCAAGTTGCGTAGGCGGTGTACGAACAGCGCCAGCACGCTGGAGATCGCCACGTAGGACAGGCCGATCAGCAGGTTGCTGACGCCCTCCGTCCACACCAGCGACGGCGTCCACAAGTAGCAGTGTCCGTGCGGCATGAAGGCCGCTTCGGAAAACAGTTCGCCCATGCGCCTTCTCCCGACCGCGAGCTCGGCGGGCAGAATCTCACGAGCGACGGCGTGCTGTCGAACTGCTCACGAGGCGCGGCGCTGCGCCTTGCTCCGCGCGGACCGGGCGACCACCTGCTTCAGCTCGCCCATGTCGAAGGGCTTGCGCAGCACGGCCACCTTGTTGGTGGCGAGGAAGCGCGAGAGCTCCTCGTCCACGGCGGCGCCGGTCATCAGCACGAACGCCGCCAGCAGATCCGGGCGCCGGCGGCCGAGCTCGTTGTAGAACTCGATGCCGCTCATGCGCGGCATGCGCAGGTCGCACAGCACCAGGTCGTAGTTGCCGTCGACCGCGCGCTTGAGCGCCTCGGTCCCATCGACCGTGACATCCACGTGGTTGCCCTCCAGCGCGCCGACCAGGAAGTCGCCGATCAGCGGCTCGTCGTCGAGCACCAGGATGCGCTGGCCCTCGCTGGCAGGAGGCGGGATCGAGAGCGCCGGCGCCGGTCCCGACGGGTGAGCTCGCTGCGCGCTCGCGATCGGCAGCTCGATCCGGAACGTGGCGCCCTGGCCGAGCTCGCTCTCGACCGTGATCCGGCCGCCGAAGGAGACCACCACGTCGCGCGAGATGCTCAGCCCGAGGCCCGTGCCCTGGTCCGCCGGCTTGGTGGTGTAGAACGGCTCGAAGATGCGCGAGGTGAGCTCGGGTGCGATGCCGCAGCCGGTGTCCTGGATCGTGATCACGATGTGCTCGCCCTCGTGCGTGGCGCGCACGCGGATCTCGTTCTGATCGGGCGTTCCGTCCGGGATCGCCTGGGCCGCGTTGATCAGCACGTTGAGGAATACCTGCGCCAGCCGCGCCTCGTTGGCGCGCACCGCCGGCAACGAGGCCAGCTCGAGCTTGAGCCGCGCGCGCGTGCGGATGTGCTGCATCGCCAGCCGCGCGGCGGCGTCGAGCGCGCGCAGCACGTCGATCTCCTGCGTCTCGTCGCTGCTGCCGCGCACGAACGTGGACAACAAGCGCACGATGAACGCGATTCGCTCGGCGCCATCGCGCGCGGACTCGATGTTCTCGAACAGCTTGGTGCCCGCGCTCGTCGAGCGGTCAGAGGACGCGAGCAGCTGACGCTGGCGCGACGAGGCCAGCTCCAGGTTGCCGAGCACGTAGGTGAGCGGGTTGTTGATCTCGTGGGCCACGCCGGCGACCAGCAAGCCGAGCGCGCGGATGCGCTCCAGCTCCACCGCGCGTGCGGCCAGCCGCTTGCGCTCCGACGACAGGATGATCTGCTCGATCACCACGCACAGCCGCTCGAAGTCGATCGGCTTCTTCAGGTAGGCATCGGCGTCGATCGCGGCCGCGTAGGGAGACACGTCGGCCGACAGGGCGATCACCGGAATGTCCGACAGCGCGGGGCGCTTGCGCTGCTCGACGCGGAACTGCCAGCCGTTCATGCCCGGCATCATCAGGTCGAGCAGGATCAAGTCCGGATGGCGACCGCCCTCCATGTCGCGCAGCGCGGTCTCGGCGCTGCCGTAAGGCAGCACGCGATAGCCGGCGTGGCTGAGCAGGCTCTCGAGCGCTTCGCGGATGTCGTCGTCGTCTTCGATCAACGCGATCAGGGAGCTGCTGCTTGCGTCACGCGAGGACGTTTGGCTGCTCGCCGCGGTCTCGGAGACTTCTCGACCGGGCGGTTTCGACATCACGTCCCCCAACGGCATTCCCCAACGGCACCATAACCTTGTGCAGTGGCGGGTTCCAGCGCAAGTGCGATGGCAACGCGACACGTAGCGTCAGGTAAGTGTCGAGCAACGCTTAGTGGTTCTGCTTTCCAGCGCGCCGAACCACCCCCTAAAATCGTGTGCATGCACGGCAATCACGAATGACGGCTCCGCTGAGCGAGCGCGCCGAGCGCTTCGTGTTCCAAGAACGCTTGGGCGCAGGAGCCAGCGGTTCGGTCCATCGCGCCTACGACAAACAGCGCGGCGCGACCGTGGCCGTCAAGGTGTTGGCACAGCTCGATCCCGGCTCCGTCTACCGGTTCAAGGCGGAGTTCCGGGCGTTGACCGGGATCGCCCATCCCAACTTGATGCAGCTCTACGACCTCGTGCTGCAGGGCAGCGAGTGGCTGCTGACCATGGAGCTGGTGGAAGGTGGCGACTTCCTGCGCCACGTTCGGCCGCTGCGAACACCGTCCACACCGCCGGACGCGGAGCTGCTGGCCTCGGAGCTCGACAACACGCTCGGTCCGGAGCACTTCGAGCCGGCGGTGCTGGGGCGCGCGACGGCCAACGACAACGTACAGGCGAGCTCGTCGCGGCCGGCTCCCGCATCGGCGCAGCTCGGCCCCCTCGACGAGG
>DASUME010000475.1:0-7248 GCA_036277895.1 Polyangiales bacterium | reverse complement strand
TGCTCGGACTCGGGATCCTCGGTATCCTCTGACCGAACCCGAGCGGCTACTTCCCGAGCCGCTCGCGGCGCGCGTTCAGGATCTTGGCGAACGAGCGCAGCGCAAACTCCTCCTGCGTCAATCCGGTCTGCGCGACGTCGTCGAGCGTGATGGCGCCGCAGTTGAGGGCGCGCAGGAAGTAATTGAGCAGGCCCTGGCCGGTGGCGGCGTCGTCGAAGACGTCGCCCACCAGCGTGGCCTGGGCGGACTTCTCGACGAAGTTGCGCAGGCGCTCGGCGGCCGGATCGAAGCCCTCCAGGAAGAACGCGTAGCAGGTCGCGTAGCGCACGGGTAGCTGTGCGGGGTGCAGATCCCAGCCCTGGTAGAAGCCGCCCTCGAGCGAGTGCCGGATGTGCCGCGACGCCAGCCGCCAGGCGGCGTGCACGCTGCTGCGGTTGTCGTCTTCCTGCGTCGCGTCGCCGGGGCTCTTGTGCGGCCCCACGGGCATCACGTTGGTGGCGCCGTCCGAGAGGAACACGCCGGTGCCCGCGTAGGCGAACATCATCTGCGCCTTGGCTTGATCGCACATCCAGTGATCCATCACCTGGTAGGCGGCGGTGATGTTGCACGAGGCCGTGAAGTCGTACGTGCCGAGGTGCGCGCCGGTGCAACGTCCCGCGCAGGCGGCCAGGAAGCCTGGCAGCGGCGAGCGCCCGTCCGGACCGAGCAGCGCCTGCGTGACCTCGATCATCATCTCCATCTTGAACGTGCCGCTGGGCAGCCGGTGCTTGGCCTCCATGAGCTCGAACAGCCGGACCAGCGTGGAGGCCTGCTCGGCCACGGTGATCTTCGGTAAGGTCACCACGAAGTTCTCGGGCACCTTGCCGCCGGTTGCAGACAGTAAGGTATCGAAGAACAGCTCGAACGTGCGCGCGCCGCGCAGCTTCCATTCTTCGCCGAACGACTTCACGCGGATGCCGAGGAACGGCGGCAGGATGCCCTCCGCCAGGCCGCGCGCGGCTTCCTTGGCGGCGGCGATCGCGGTCGCGTCTTCTTCCTCGTCCGAGCGCGCGCCGAAGCCGTCCTCGAAGTCGATCCGGAAGTCCTCGACCGCTTCCGTCTCCAGCTTGTGGAGCACGCGCGCGTACACCTTCTCGGCCACCGCCGGGGCAAGCTTCAGGCCGAGCCCCCGCGCGAGCTCGTCGGGATCGCGCGCGTAGCTCTTCATGCTGCGCAGGGCGAGCTCGCCGAGCCGGCGTGTGGTGTCCGCCTTGTACAGCTGCGCGCCGCCGTACACGGTGTGCACCGGCTGCCGCGCCGCCCGGTCGCCCGGGTAGATCTTCATGAACGCACGGTTGGCGCGACCGAGCGTCTCCAGCTCGGCCTTCGCTTGTTCGACGATGCTCATGGCTTGTCCTCTAATTTTGCCAGCCGAATGCGTGTGATCTTCTCGTGCTCCGCCGCGGCGATGCGCAGCTCGTCGTCCGCCGCGTTGGGCAAGCGCGCCTGGAGCAGCGCCAGCATCTCGTCCGCGCTCTTGCCCGTGGCGCAGACCAGGAACACGTAGCCGAACTTGTCGCGGTACTCCACGTTGCCGTCGCGCAGCGCGAGCAAGGTGTCTTCGTTGGCGCTCTGCACGCCGGCCTGCTCCTGGCTCGACCAGCCCGCGGTCGACGCGAATTTTTCGCGCAGCTTGGCGACGTCCGCTCCGATCGCCGGATGATGCGCAAAGGCCTCGAGGTAGTCCGCGCGCGCGAGCCCGCGCCACACCGTGTCCGCGCTCTCCATCAGCGTCGACGTCGAGGCGAACGGCCGCAGCCGGAGCATGCCCTCCACCCAGCGATGCGAACCGCAGCAGCGCTGCAACGCCTGAAAGGCTCCCCGCGTATCGAGCGCGTTGAGCACCGCGTGCGGCTCAGCCATCGCGTGTGCCCCACAGCCGCAAGCGGCTGATCCCGCCGTCCGGGAAGATGGTCACGCGCGCGTGCGTGGCGGGTGCCGCGCTCTTCAGCTCCGCGAAGAAGAAGCGCGTGTCCGCGGCCAGCTTGGTCTCGGGCAACAGCAGCTGCCAGCGATCGCTCGCGATCAGGTCGGTGATGCGCGCGTCCGCGGCGTCGATGGTCTCGATCTGCGCGCGGTCGGGGAAGTTGCCGCAGAAGAACGCGGTGTCGAGCTCCACCACCTGCGGCACGCCGCGCGCGGCGAGCTTGATCAGGATCCAGTCCTTGTTCGGCTGCCGGCTGCGCCGCGTCTCCCAGCCGCCGCCCATGTTGGTGGCGCGCGCCGGCAAGAGCAGGTTGTTCATCGGCCCGAAGTGCGCGTCCGAGCAGGCCAGCGCCACGCCGCCGTTGCGAACGCCCGCGAGATCCACGTACTGCGCGGGCACGTTCTTCGTGGTCTCGGCGTCGCGCTCGCTGGGCGCCCAGTCGCTGCGCACCTTGCCGAACACGCGAAAGCGCGCGATGCCGCCGTCGGGGAACATGTTCAGCCGCAGGTGGCTGATCGTGCCGGCCGGGATCGCGCCGAACAGGTTCTGCGACGCGGGCCGTACGGGCGACTGATCGAGCAACGGCATCCAGCTCATCTTCTCCAGCGCTGCGAGCGACGTGCCGCGCGGCGCGTGTACGCCTTCGATCGACACGAACTGCGGCTGGTTGCCGTTGAAGTGCGCGGTGTCGACGTCGAAGCCCACCACCTGGCCCGGTACACCGAGCTGCAGGATCGCCCAGTCGTGCCCCGGTACACGCTTGCGCCGGCTCTCCCAGCCGTCCATCCACTTGCCGCGATCGGTGAACTTCTCCGCGATGAACACCGCGGGCTCCGGCTTGAGCAGGTTGGCGACCTCGGCGAAGAAGTCGTCGCTACATCCCAGCGCGAGCCCGCCGAGATCTTCGCTCGCCAGATCGACCAGGCCGGTGAAGCTTGCAGACAACGGTGCTTTCAAGTTCCGAACTCCTGTTCCGAGAATTCGCAGAGCGTGCGGTAGTAATGATCTCGATCCTCGAGGAAGAACGACTTGGTGATGCCCGCGACCAGGCGCGGGATCGAGTACTTGAGCCCCGAGATGCTGGCACCCCCCCAGCCCAGGCTCAGTAGCCCGCCGAAGGTATGGTTGTACAGGTACTTGAGGTACGGCGCGCTGCCGGGCGTGCGCTCGCTGAACTCGAAGTTGTCCGCCAGGTAAGGGTGGCGCATCAGGTCTTGCTGGCGCTCGCCCTCGGGCGGCGTGTACCGGTCCGACCAGCGCGCGATCTGCGACTCGATGTTCTTCAGCTCGGGCCGCACCGCGAGGTCGGTGACGAAGCCGGTGCCGACGATGATGTAGTCCGCCTCGTACTCGCCGCTGCTGGTCTGGATCGAGATCGTGTCGCCGCGCATGGAGACGGACCTCCAGCCCGAGCTCGGCATCAGCTTGAAGCCCGGGTGCTGCTGCGCGCGCTTGAGCGTGTCGGCGGGCGGCAGCTGCCCCATCTTCAAGATCTGGTTGATGAAGCGGTACTTGTCCGCGTCCGGCAGCTCGCCGAGGTGCTTCAGGAAGCCGGTGAACTCCGCCCAGCGGTAGGCGTTCACGTTCACCAGGTCCTTGCGCCGGAAGTACAGCTTCACCTCCGCCGCGCCGCGCTCGATCGCGGTGGCCGCGTTGTCGAACGCCGACGCACCCGCGCCGAGCACCGCCACGCGCTTGCCCGCGAGCGCCGCGAAGTCGATGTCCCAGCGCGTGTGCGCGTAGCGCTCGGCGGGTACGACGTCGCGGATGAAGCTCGGCACGTGCCACTCGCCCGAGCCCTCGATGCCGGTCGCGAGCACCACGCGGCGCGCGTACTTCACGCTCTCTTGCGTGGGGCTCTTGCAGGGTACCTCCCACGCTTGCTCGGCCTCGTTCCAGCGCAGCGCGCCGACCTTGGTGTCGAACAGCGTGGGGATCTGCAGCGTCTTGCGGTACCAGTTCAGGTAGGCGGCCCAGGTCTCCTTGGGGATCAGGCCCAGCGTCTCCCAGCTGCCGTCGCCGTGCTGGGCTTCGTACCAGGAGCGCGGCGTGAGGCTCGGGATGCCGAGGTCCGGCCCGGTCAGGTACTTGGGCGTGCGCAGCGTACGCATGCGCGCGAAGCGCAGCCACGGGCCGGCGAAGCCCTCCGGGTTCTCGTCGACCACCAGCACGTTGCGGATGCGCTCGCGCTGCAGGCCGAAGGCACCCACCAGGCCGCCCTGGCCGGCACCCACGAAGAGCACGTCGTAGACGTGCTCGCCGCTGGCCGTCTTGCGCGGCGTGAGCCACTCGCGCTGCGGGTAGCTCAACAGCATCAGATCGCGCTGAATGCGCTCTTCGAGTGACGCGAGTCCGTCCGTCATCGGCTGCCTCGGATCGTGGGTTTAGAGCAGCCTGCCGCCTGCACGTTTCGTGCACATGCACGGAGCGTGTATTCCATGGCCGCACGCCAATCCCGCGCGGTTCCATGCGCATTCGCGAGGTATGTTGCGGGCATGGTGCGCTTCACGCTCAACGGCAGTCCGGTCGCCATCGACGACGTCGATCCTCACACGACGCTGTTGTCCTGGCTACGGAGCCGCGGGCTGACCGGCACCAAGGAGGGCTGCGCGGAGGGCGAGTGTGGAGCCTGTGCGGTCGCGGTGCTGCGCGAGGACTCGCACGGTGTGGCGCGCTTCGACTCCCTGAACAGCTGCCTGTTGCCCCTGCCGAGCGCGAGCGGGCGCAGCATCGTCACGGTCGAGGGCGTGGCCGCGCCCGACGGCACGCTGCATCCAGTGCAGCAGGCGATGGTGGAGCGCGGCGGCTCGCAGTGTGGTTACTGCACGCCCGGCTTCGTGATGAGCCTGTTCTGCGAGTTCTATCGCCCCGGGCGTGCCGGCTACGACCCGGAGGCGATCAGCGGCAACCTCTGTCGCTGCACCGGCTACCGTCCGATCGTGGACGTCGCGCGCGAGCTGCCCGCGCCGGTGCCCGAAGATCCACGGCTGCCGATCCTGCGTGAGCCGGTGGCCGCCGTGGGCTCGCTGCGCTGCACGAGCGAGCGCGGCACGTTCGTGCGGCCGAGCTCGCTGTCCGAGCTGTTCGAGGCCTGGGAGGCGAGCCCCGACGCGATCCCGATCGCGGGCGGCACCGACCTGATGGTGTACGCGAACCAACGCTACCAGCGCTGGCCCACGTTGCTCTCGCTGGAGGCGGTGCCGGAGCTGCGCGCGTTCGAGCTGGGCACCGAGCTCACGATCGGCGCGGGCTTCGAGCTGGCGGCGCTGGAAGAGCGCATGGAGCACGAACACGCGGGGCTGGTGCCGATGCTGCAGCAGCTGTTGCCGCTGTTCTCGTCGCGCCTGATCCGGAACCGGGCCACGCTCGGCGGCTCGCTCGGCACGGCCTCGCCGATCGGCGACTCGGCGCCGGTGTTGCTCGCGCTCGACGCCGAGCTGACGTTGACCAGCCGCGCGGGCAGGCGGCGCATCCCGCTGCGCGACTTCTTCACCGGCTATCGCCAGACGCAGTTGGCCCCGCGCGAGCTGATCGAGCGTGTGCACGTGCCGCTGCCGGTGGCACCGCTCTCGCAGTTCTACAAGGTGAGCAAGCGCGTGCTCGACGACATCTCCACCGTCGCCGCGGCGTTCACGCTGAAGCTCGATGGGGAAGGGCGCGTGGAGGCGCTGCGCGCGGCGTACGGCGGCATCGCGGCCACGCCGCTGCGCGCGCTGGAGCTCGAAGACGACGCGGTCGGGCGGCTCTGGAACGAAGACACCGTGGAGGCGCTGCAGTCCTCGCTCGTGGGCTTCGGCACACCGCAGAGCGACCATCGCGGCGGCGGCGACTACCGGCGCGCGATGATCGGCAAGCTGCTGGCGAAGTTCTACGCGGACACGGCGAGGGCCACATGAAGCAAGTCGGACGCGCGATCAGCCACGAGTCCGCGGTGGGGCACGTCACCGGCGGCGCCAAGTACGTCGACGACCTCGCGCAGCAGGCAGCGCACGCGTGGCCCGTGTGCGCGCCGTACGCGCACGCGCGCGTGCTCGCGATCGACACCAGCAAGGCCCACGGCATGCCCGGCGTGCTGGCCGTGCTCACCGCCGCCGACGTACCGGGCGAGAACGACACCGGCCCCGTGCGCCACGACGAGCCGCTGTTCCCGACCGAGATCAGCTTCCACAACCAGCCGGTGTTGTGGGTCGTGGCGGAGAGCGAAGAGCAGGCGCGGCTCGCGTGCGCGACGGTCGACGTCAGCTACGAGCCGCTGCCGGCGATCCTCACGATCGAGGACGCGATCGCGCAGGATGCCTACCTGACCGATCTGGAAGTCATGCAGCGCGGCGACAGCAGATCGGCACTGTCCCGCGCCACGCACACGCTCGAAGGCGAGCTGTTCGTGCAGGGGCAGGAGCACTTCTACCTGGAGACGCAGGCCGCGCTGGCCTGGGTCGACGAGGCCGACAGCCTGTGCGTGCAGTCGTCGACGCAGCACCCCGCCGAGACGCAGGAGGTGGTCGCGCGCGTGATGGGCCTGCTCAAGAACCAGGTCGTGGTGCAGTGCCTGCGTATGGGCGGCGGCTTCGGCGGCAAGGAGACGCAGGCCAACGTGTGGGCCGCGGTGGCCGCGCTCGCCGCCGCCAAGCTCAAGCGCCCGGTGGGCATCCGGCTCACGCGCGCGCAGGACATGACCATGACCGGCAAGCGGCACCCGTCGCTGTCGCGCTTCAAGGTCGGCTTCGCGGACGACGGCAAGCTGGAGGCGCTGGAGCTGAGGATCTACGTCGACGGCGGCTACAGCCTCGACCTGAGTAGTCCGATCTTGTCGCGCGCGATGTTCCACGCCGACAACTGCTACTTGCTGCCCAACGTGTACATCGAGGGCCGCGCCTGCCGCACGCACCACGTGTCGCACACCGCGTTCCGCGGCTTCGGCGGCCCGCAGGGCATGATCGCGATCGAGGAGATCCTCGACCGCATCGCGCGCACGCTCGACCTGCCGCCGCACGTGGTGCGCGAGCGCAACTTCTACCAGCCCGGCGACACCACCCACTACGGCCAGGAGGTGCGCGATGCCGATCGCATCGCGCGCATCTGGAGCGAGCTCCGTGAGAGCAGCGAGTTCGCGGCGCGCTGGGACGACGTCGCGCGCTTCAATGCCACCCACACGAACACCAAGCGTGGGCTCGCGATCACGCCGGTGAAGTTCGGCATCTCGTTCACGGCCACGTTCTTCAACCAGGCCGGGGCATTGGTGCTGGTCTACCGGGACGGTAGCGTGCAGGTGAACCACGGCG
>DASUME010000474.1:0-3721 GCA_036277895.1 Polyangiales bacterium | reverse complement strand
TCGACGCGGTGCTCGCGCACCTGGCCGAGACCGGCGCGCTGGAGCGCACGCTGTTCGTGCTGACCTCGGACCACGGCATTCGCGAGAAGGACGATCAACGCCGGCGCGAGACATATCGCTTGCCGCTCTGGTTCTACGCGGCTGATCTCGATTCGACGCAGGATCAGCGCCTGCGGTCGCACGTGGACTTCAAGGATCTGCTGTTCGCGCATGCGTTCGCGGGCGTGCCGGAGCCAGCAGCGAGCCCGTTCGTGATGGTGGTCGGCCCCACGGGCACGGCGTTCGTCACCGTGCTGACCGAGCCGAATGGCCTGCTGCTCCTGCAAGCGCGCGAGGATACGCAACGGCTCGTGCGCGCCGAAGGGTATCCCTCGGACGCGGTGGCGTCGGCCACGGCCGCTGACTATCTGCGGCTGTTCGAGGACTACCGAGGCTATTTCGGCAAGCTGTGACGCGATGTTTGATATCGAACGCGCGGGGGGCGGATAATACGCCGTGAGCGTTGACAGCGACCACCGGTCGTACATAGGGTTTCGCGGTAGTAGTATGGAAGCCGCGCACCCAGCTCGACGCCCAGGTCGCGCTCGCCGAATGGCGAGAGACGCAAAGGCTCAGGCAGGGTGTGGCCATCGATGACTGCGATGTTGAACATGGCGACTCGGCCCGGATGAGCATGGCGCAGCAACATCGCTTGATCGGGCAGGTCATCGCCGAGCGCTACCGCGTCATGGAGCTGCTGGCCGAGGGCGGCATGGGCGCGGTGTACATCGCGGACCACCTGACCCTGCACAAGCAGGTCGCGCTCAAGATCGTTCACCCCGAGCACGCGGGCAACGCGGAGCTGGTAGCGCGCTTCGAGCGCGAGGCGATGGCCACCTCGCGCATCGATCACCCGAACGTGGTGGCCGCGATCGACTTCGGCACGCTGAACGACGGCACCGCGTACCTCGCGGTGCAGCTGGTGCGCGGCCCGAGCCTGACCCGCGTGCTCACGGAGCACGGGCGTATGCCCTGGCAGCGCGCGGCCTCGGTCGGCGCGCAGATCGCGGACGCGCTGTGGGCCGCCCACGGACACGGCATCATCCACCGCGACCTGAAGCCGGACAACGTGTTGCTGCAGTCGCGCGACGACGGCAGCGAGCTGGTGAAGGTGCTCGACTTCGGGGTCGCCAAGTTCTCCTCCGAGAGCAAGGTGCCGCTCTCGGCGCGCACGGACGTCACGCAGATCGGCATGGTGGTCGGCACGCCCGGCTACATGGCGCCCGAGCAGACGATCGGGAACCCGGCGGACGAGCGCTCGGACCTGTACGGGCTCGGCGTGATGTTGTGGGAGTCGCTGGTGGGCGAGCCGCTGTGGGCCGCGGTGGATCTGCAGGCGCTGGTCGAGAAGCAGATGTCCGAGACGCCGAAGCCCGTACGCGAGGCGAGCGGCGATGGCGGCATCCCCGAGGGGCTCGAGAACCTGGTGATGCGGCTGCTCGCACGGCGCGCGGAAGATCGCCCGGGCGATGCAGCCAGCGTGCGCGACGCGCTGCGCGAGTACGTGGGCGATACCTCGCAGCGCTGGCGCACCGGCGAGCGGCCGGTGATCGCGCGTTCGTCCGAGTACGCGCTCAAGCCGGGCTCGGGAGAGCTGGTGCTGCGTGAAGAGACCGTCGAGCTCGACCTGGAGGCGCACCCGATCGCGGGCCTGTCGCCGGCGCAGGTGCGCACGCCGGTGCTGCCGCACAGCGTGGCGCCGCCGCCGCGGAACACGCCCACCAAGGGGCCACTCAAGCCGAGCGTGCCGCCCCCACCGCCGCCGAGCATTCGCTCCACGCGCCGGCTGCGCTCGTCGCGCGCGGCCTGGGGCATCGCGAGCATGCTCGGGCTGATCGTGGCGGTGGCGTTCTTCCTGATCCTGACCGGGCGGCTGCAGCTCAAGCCCGCCGGTGAGATCGCGGAGATCGCCTCGGCCGCCGAGAAGGTGGCGCTCGACCTCGACCTCGACGACGAGCCCGCATCCGCGACGGCGCATCAGGCGTCGGTGGACACGGGCCTGCCCGCAGCGTTGGTGCCCGCGTTCGACAAGCTCGCGTACGGCGGCAACAAGGACGAGCGCAACGAAGGCATCGAGGCGCTGCTTGGACACCAGCCGGCGAGCGAGGTTCCCGAGTACGTGCGCCACATGGCGCTGCTGCAGCGCGCGAAGACCTGTGAGGCGAAGCGCGACGAGCTCGAAGCGCTGGCAAAGCTCGACGATCCGCGCGCGCTGCCGGTCTTGCAGCGGCTCGCGGATCGCCCGCGCAACGGCTGCGGCAAGAAGAAAAAAGACGACTGCTTCGCCTGCCTGCGCAAGCCGCTCGGCGCGCTGCTCAAGAAGCTCGACAAGTAGGCTGGCGCGCCGCTCGATGGAGGCGCTAGGGCGGCGCTGGCACTTGTCGCGTAGCGAGGGCGTCGAGGCGCCGTTTTCGCGGCCGTGGCGCGGAGCGGAGCGGTGCAGACGCACCGCGGAGTGAGCACGCGGCCGCGAAAATGGTGGATCGGCGGCCGCAGTAGCGAGAAGTGACAGAGACGTACTAGGGTGCTGCCTCATGCTCGAGGATGAGGCGCTCGACCTACGCGCGTTGAAGGGCAACAAGAAGCGCTGGCTCACGATCGTGGGCGGCAACGCGGCCCTGCTGTTCGTGATGGTCGGGATTCCATGGCTGCGCGGCTACCTGCGTTCGCGCGAGCTGTGGCACTCCTATGCCGCGTACGGAGCGTGCTTGTTCGGAGGCACGGAGAGCCCGGACCCGGGGCTCGGCTTACCTCCCGGGCACGAGGCGTACTTCGCGACGCGTGCGGTGCGCGAGCCGGGCTGGTCACAGAAGTGTGATGGCAAGCTGAGCGCGATGGCGCTGCCTGAAGCGACGTTCGTGCTGCCGTCGGTGAAGGTCGCGGAGATGGATCTGCGCGCGGCGGTGAAGCTGCTGCGCAGTGAGCTGCTGCCGCTGGCGGCGCGTGCGCCCGGCACGCGCTTGTCGGTGCGCCCGCTGCGCGCGTTCGAGCGGCTGCGCGCCGGCCTGGCGAATCACACGCGCGCGAGCGGCGCGGTCGAGGTCCCGGAGGGGCCCGCGTTCACGATGGCGAGCAGCACGCCGGTGTTGGCCACGCCCACGCGCTTTCCGCTCTACGCGGGTGCGCACGCGCTGCTCTCCCTCTGGGGCACGGACAGCGAGCTGCACGCGATCGCGACCGACCACACCGGCATCTCGTACGTGCACGTGCAGGGCGGGGCGCTGACGCAGAGCCGGGTGACGCGGCCGAAGCTGCTCGAGGCGGCGCTGCCGCGTGCAAAGCCGGAGTCGTTCGTGTGGGCGATGGGGCGCGCGCGCTGTGCGGAGCGTGAGCACGGCTGCGCCGACAAGGCGCTCGGCATCGCGCACGTGCCGCTGCCGGTCGAGAGCATTCCCACGCCGCGCTGGCTGGGTGGGCACCCGAGCGGGCGGATTGATCGCAGCATGTGGCGCGACGAGGCGCGCGTGATCGTCGCCGCAGCGACGTCGCAGGGCAACACGGAGCTGCGCGAGTTCACGCTCGATCGCGAGTCGGAGGCGAGCGCGCAGGCGGACACGCCGCCGCTGGCGCCTGCGAAGTCGTGGCCGGTACGCGCGCCGGGTGATCCGCTGTTGTTGCCGCGCGCAGGTGGGCCGCGCGTGTTGATGGCAGCGCGCTCGGACGCGGCGATGACGTTGTCCGA
>DASUME010000473.1:0-2716 GCA_036277895.1 Polyangiales bacterium | reverse complement strand
ACATCTCGTCGCGCCGCGCCAGCAACGCGCTCGTCGGCACCACGGCCAGGGCGCGCTCGGGCGCGTCCACCACCATCTCCGCGAACATGCCGGGCCGCAGCGCGCTGTCCGGGTTGTCGAGCTCGAGCCGCGCGCGGGCGGTGCGCGTGGTGGCGTCGATCACGCTGCCCACGTAGGCGATCTTCCCCTCGTAGCGCCGGTTGCCGAGCGACGGCACCGTCACGTGCGCGCTCTCGCCGGCCTGCACGTAGGGCACGTCGTGCTCGTACACCTCGGCCACCACCCAGACCTTGCTCAGGTCCGCGATCGTGATCAGCGGCTGTCCCTGATCGCCCCCGACCGCGTTGCCCACCTCCACCGCCCGCTCCACCACGCTGCCGCTCGCCGGCGCGCGCAGCACGTAGTCCGAGGCGGAGCCGGCGCCGCCGAGCGAGCTCAGCGCCAGCGCCGCCCGCTGTTCCTCGGTCTTGGAGGTGAGCAGCGCCGTCTCGGCCTCCTGCTTCTCCGCCTCGCTGCCCGCACCCTGCTGCAGCAGCAGGCGCGCGCGCGCCGCACGCTGCTCGGCGAGCATGCGCGCCTCGCGTGCCTGAGCCACCTCCGAGCGCGCCGCCGCCACGTCCGCCGAGTGAATGGTCAGCAGCGGATCACCCTGCTTCACGGGGCTGCCGGTCACCACGTTGACCGCGGTCACGCGCCCGCTGACGGGCGTACCGAGCACCGAGACCCGGCGCTCGTCGAACGAGATGCGCGACAGCAATGGCCGCGCGGTGGTCGCTCCCGGCTTGCCGGCTGGATCGACGCGCACGTAGTCGAGGCTGGCGCCGTCGAGCATGACCTGCCCATGGCTGCGCGGCTTGGTCGCCTGCGCAGGCGGCTCACGGTGGCAACCTGTGAGGGCGAGGAGAGCGAGCCAGGTCGGGCGCATGCGCGTAGCCTGGCACGCTCCTCATTCGAGTGCCGACAGATCTTCGATGAACGGCGGCGGACAGACCTCGTCGGTACGGTGCGCCGTGTCGTCGGTCAGCACGTCGTCGTGCACCTGAAGCTCCAGCAGGGAGGGGCCGTTCTCCGCACCGCTGCCGCTGCGCCGGAACACGAAGTCGAGCGCGCTCCAGTCGTTGTTGTCGGCCAACACGTCGAGCGCGCCGTCGGCGTTGAGATCCTGCGAGTACGACGCTGTGTCGGTCTTCTTGTTGCAGTTGTAGTCGACGGGCACGCTGTCCATCCGGCCGAGCCCCTCGGCTTCCTGCAACACCCCTTCGTCGATGTTCACGCTGTTGCCGGACGAGAAGTCGATCACGAACTTGGCCGGATCGCCGCTCGGCGGGTTGGTCAGCTGCGTGAGGCTGCTGGTCAACGGGCACTTCAGCTTCTGGTCCGTCGACTTGTAGTAGTAGTACCGGTCGCCCTCGACGCTGCCGATCGTGGGCAAGCCGAGCGGGCTGTACAGGTAGTTCATCACGGACACGTAGTTCGGCTTGCGATTGAGCGAGTCGCCACCGCCGTGGCGCAACCCGAAGTTGTGCCCGAGCTCGTGCATGATGCTCGCGGCCTGGTAGTTCGTGAGCACGTTGCGCTGCGCCGCATTGTTCGCGGTCAGGCCGAAGCCGCCGAGCGTGACGATGCTGTCGTTGCCCGGCATCTCGCCCACGCCCGAGGAGCCTCCGCTGCCGTCCTTCTGCTGCGACCACCCGAACAACTGGTAATAGAAGACCATACGACGGTTGGCCGCCATGTTGAGGCCCTTGATGTCGTACAGGTTCTTGATCGCGCTGTCGCTGGGCGCGAGGTTGACCGCGGTCGCGAACGGCACTTCGTTGCCGCCGCCGAGGTTGTAGAGCGCGGGGTTGAACGCGGGCGCGAACAGGTCGCCGACGTCGAAGTGGATCGCGATGCCGCGGCGCTGGAAGGCCTGCACCACGCGGTCGAGCGCCTCCTTGCGCGGCAACGTCGCGGGGTCGGCGCCCGCCATGTGATCGATCTCGACGAACACGTCGCGCTGGTTCTGGCGCGCGCCCATGCCGTACAGGTTGAGGCTGGAGAAAGTCTGGCCCTCTGCCTCGGCGACGTCCGGGATGCCGTCGTTGTCGTTGTCGATGTCGCTCGTGACGTCATTGAGGCCGCCGTACGTCGCGAACGCGCGTAGCGTGAAGTCCGAGGCGGTCCGCGGCGTGCTCCCCCGCCCCACCACGTGCTGCAGCGAGCGTCCGTACGCGCCCGCACCGCGCGGCAGCTCCGGACACGCCCCACCGGCCCAGATGCCGCCGGTGGTGGGCTCGACCGTGTTCGCGCCCCAGCGCACGAAGTCGGCCGTCGCGCCGTTGGGGTTGAGCAGCTCGAGGAAGCCGTCCTTGCTCCAGTACGGCACCGTGCTCCCGTCGCCCACGTGGTAGACGCCCTGGCCGTCCGGCATCGACCCCGCGGTCTTGGCCTGGATCACGACGCGCCCGAACGCCGGCACCGCGAACGACGGCAGCGTGAACACGCGCGACGGGACGAACGCGCTCGGCGAGATGGCGGACGTGCGCAGCTTATAGAAGCCGACGTTCTCGGGCTCCGCGCCGATGTTGAAGATCTCGAACCAGCACGACGAGCCCGTGAGCGGGCAGGCGCCGATCTCCGCGATGCGCACGGTGTTCGCGGCTCCGCACACGATCGTGACCGTGACGTTGGCGCCGTCGATCACGCCCTCGCCACCCTCGATGTAGCAGAGCTG
>DASUME010000472.1:0-4476 GCA_036277895.1 Polyangiales bacterium | reverse complement strand
ATCGACGATCGCGTAGCAGATGTCGTCGGCCGCCTCGGTGAGGTAGACGAGCGGATGGCGCACGCCCGGCGCGAGCCCGAGCGCCGCGCGCAGCTCGTCGACGTACGGCTTCTCGGCGAGGAAGAAGCCCGGCTTCTTCCGCGCCGAGGAGCCCTACGTCGAGGCGCTGTGGCAGTCGTTCGAGCTGCCGCGCGGCGCGCGCCATCCGCTCGTCTACCTGACCGAGGCGGCCGACGACATCTGCTACGCGATCGTCGATCTGGAGGACGGCTTCGGCGCGGGCCTGCTCGACTACCACGACGCCGCCGAGGTGCTGGAGGAGCTGGCGGGCCTACGCGCGGACGCATCGCTGGCGCGCGCGGAGCGGCTGCAGAAGCTGCGCGGCGTGGCGATCGGGCGGCTGATCGAGGAGCTGAGCGACGGGTTCCTCGACGTCGCGCCGCAGCTGCTGCGCGGCGAGCCGGCGCCCGAGCTGTGCGGCGACCGCCTGCAGCACGCCAAGGCGCTCGCGCGCACCCGCATCTACACTGCGCAGAGCGTGGTCGAACGTCTGCTCGGCGGGCAGGCCGTGCTGGCCGCCTTGCTCGATGCGCTGGCGCCGGTCGTCGACGCGCTGGCCGAGGTGGGCTTCGATCGAGCGCGGCTGCGCGGGGCCCGCGCCTCGATCGCCCACTTGTTCGGACCGGGCTTTGCGCCACGCGATCGCTACCAGGCGCTGCTCGGCGTGACCGATTTCCTCAGCGCGTTGACGGACCGTGGCGCGCTCGCCTTACATCGTCGCTTGGCCGGGCTCGATTAGACCCGCGAGCACGTGCGGTGGGGGCGTGGGTCGAGTAATACTCGCGCCGCACCTCTACGTGGAGCGAAGGCAAATGTTCGAGACGCTGCAGCTGGCACCGCCGGATCCCATCCTTGGTCTGACCGACGCGTTCAAGAAGGATCCGAACCCCAACAAGATCAACCTCGGGGTAGGCGTGTACCAGGGCGAGGATGGCAAGACCGCCACGCTCGCTTCGGTTCGCAAGGCGGAGGCGCTCGTGCTCGAGCAGGCCGCGCCCAAGACCTACCTGCCGATCGAGGGCTCACCCGACTACGGCAAGAACGTGCGCACGCTGCTGTTCGGTGCGCAGGACGCCCGCGTCAGCGACGGCCGCGCGATCACCGCGCAGTCGCCCGGTGGCACCGGCGCGCTGCGCGTGGCGGCGGACTTCGCCCGGGGCAAGCTCGGCCTCAAGCGCATCTTCGTCAGCGACCCCACCTGGGCCAACCACCAGCAGATCTTCCAGGCCGGCGGCCTCGAGGTGGTGACGTACCCGTACTACGACCCGGCCACCAAGGGCCTGGCGTTCGACAAGCTGCTCGCGGGCCTGGCGCAGGCCGGCAAGGGCGACCTCGTGCTGCTGCACGCCTGCTGCCACAACCCGAGCGGCGTGGACCCGAGCCGGGCGCAGTGGGAGATCCTGGCCGAGACCGCGAAGGAGCAGGGCTTCCTCACGCTGTTCGACTTCGCCTACCAGGGCTTCGGCGACGGCATCGAGGCGGACGCCGCCCCGGTGCGCGAGTTCGCCGCGCGCGACCTCGAGCTGATCATCAGCAGCTCGTTCTCGAAGAACTTCGGGCTCTACAACGAGCGCGTCGGCGCGCTCACGCTGCTCGCCAACGACCTCGACGCTTCGAACAAGGCGCTGAGCCAGCTGCGCGTCACCGTGCGCTCCAACTACTCGAACCCGTCGGCCTACGGCGCGGCCGTGGTCAACACGGTGCTCGCCAACCCCGAGCTCAACGCGCAGTGGCACAACGAGGTCGACGCGATGCGCGACCGCATCGCCAAGATGCGCAAGCTGCTGGTGCAGGGCCTGAAGGCCAAGGGCGTGAAGCAGGACTTCAGCTTCATCGAGCACCAGAAGGGCATGTTCTCCTTCGCGGGCATCACGCCCGAGCAGGTGGACCAGCTGCGCGAGAAGCATGGCATCTACGCCGTGCGCTCGGGCCGCATCAACGTGGCCGGCCTGCGCGAGTCCAGCATCGACCGCGTGACCACCGCCATCGCGGACGTGGTTCGCTGAGCCACTTGACTCAACCCAGGCGCCAGGTCACAACTGCCGCCGAATTTCGTTCGCGCATGGCGCGGGCCAACAGGACCAGAGGAACACCATGCGCGACAAGATCCGCCTGATTTCGACCGCGGGCACGGGCTACGAGTACTACACGACCAAGAACAAGCGCACGATGCCCGAGAAGATGAAGATTAAGAAGTACGACCCGCGCGCGAAGAAGCACGTGGAGTTCACCGAGGCCAAGATCTCCAAGGGCTGAGCCCTCTGGCAGACTGCTTCGAGAAGGCCGCGGGGTTCGCCCTGGCGGCCTTTCTGTCGTGCGCCCGCTTACAACGCCGTGGTACGCGTAGGCATGCCGCTAACGCCCGCCTTCGAGTCGTGGCGCCGCGAGGGCAAGACGTTCCGCCACCGCGGGCACGCCATCTTCTACCGCGACGAGGGCCAGGGCCCGGTCCTGCTCGCCATCCACGGCTTCCCGAGCGCGTCCTGGGACTGGCACCCGATGTGGAGCGCGCTGACCGCACGCTACCGCGTGATCGCGCCCGACATGATCGGCTACGGCTGGTCGGACAAGCCGCGCCGCTACGCGTACTCGTTGATGGATCAGGCAGCGCTGCATCGCTCGCTGCTGCGCGCGCTCGCGATCGATCGTGTGCACCTGTTCGCGCACGACTACGGCGTCTCGGTGGCGTGCGAGCTGCTCGCGCAGCAGCACCTGGCGGAGGCCGGCGCGCTGACGATCGACTCGCTCTGCCTGCTCAACGGCGGCGTGTTCCCGGAGACGCATCGCCCGCTCGTGATCCAGCGTGTGCTCGCGTCGCGCGTGGGTCCGATCCTCGCGCGGCTCACGCGCAAGAGCGACTTCGAGCGCGGCTTCCGGCGCATCTTCGCCGAGCCGCCAGCGCAAGATCTACTCGACGAGCTTTGGCGCCTGCTGCGTCACCAAGACGGCAGGCGCGTGCTGCCCAAGCTGCTCGGTTACATGCGCGAGCGCCGCGTGCACCGCGAGCGCTGGGTGACGCCGCTCGTGGAGCCGCGTATTCCGATCCGCTTGATCGATGGCACTGTCGATCCGGTCTCGGGCAAGTCGCTGGTCGCGCGCTTTCGCCAGCTCGTGCCGCAGGCTGACGTCGTCGAGCTGCCGCACGCAGGGCACTACCCGCAGCTCGAAGATCCGCAGGCGGTGTTGCGCGCGTTCTTTGCGTTTCAGGATGCGCACGCGAGCGCGATCCGGCCCCGCTCGGGCGCCTGATTGATCGGCCGCTGCGTTTGAGTGGCGCTGCACAGAGCTCAACGATCTTACTGTGTTGCGCGCGGCGCGCGGCTCGTGATCATTTAGCATTTTACCCCGAGGAAATAGAGCCGCTGCTACCTCGAGGGCATGAGTGAAACGAAGACAGTTCGCGTCGCCGCCGCGCAGCTCGCGCCCGACTTCACGACGCGCGATGGAACGATCGACAAGTGCCTGGCTGCGATCGAAGAAGCCGGGGCACGCGGCGCCGAGCTGATCGTCTTCCCGGAGACGTTCGTACCTTACTATCCGTACTTCTCCTTCGTGCGTCCGCCGGTGCAGGCCGGCAAGGACCACATGAAGCTGTACGAGTGGGCGGTCGAGGTGCCCTCGCGCACGACCACACGCGTGGCCGAGGCGGCGCGCAAGCACGGCATGGTGGTGGTGCTCGGCATCAACGAGCGCGATCACGGCTCGCTCTACAACGCGCAGCTGATCTTCGGCGCCGACGGCGAGCTGCTGCTCAAGCGCCGCAAGCTCACGCCCACCTACCACGAGCGCATGATCTGGGGGCAGGGCGACGCCAGCGGCCTGAAGGTGGTGCAGACGCCGATCGGTCGCATCGGCGCGCTCGCGTGCTGGGAGCACTACAACCCGCTCGCGCGCTACGCGCTGATGACGCAGCACGAGGAGATCCACTGCGCACAGTTCCCCGGCTCGATGGTCGGGCAGATCTTCGCCGATCAGCTGGAGGTCACGCTGCGCCACCACGCGCTCGAGTCCGGCTGCTTCGTGGTCAACTCCACCGGCTGGCTGAACGAAGAGCAGATCGCGTCGATCACCGACGACGTCGGTCTGCAGAAGGCGCTGCGCGGTGGCTCGCTGACCGCCATCATCACGCCCGAGGGCAACCACGTGGTCCCGCCGCTGACCGAAGGCGAGGGCGTGCTGGTCGCCGATCTCGACATGTCTCTGATCGTCAAGCGCAAGCGCATGATGGACTCGGTCGGGCACTACGCCCGCCCCGAGCTGCTGTCACTCCTGATCGACGATCGGCCTGCAACCACAGTCAGTCGCACGTCCGGCGACGAATAGGAGTCTCACCATGCGTCATGTACCCGTCGTGATCATCGGAGGCGGACAGGCTGGGCTGTCCGTCAGCTATTACCTCAAGCAGCGCAACATCGA
>DASUME010000471.1:0-3443 GCA_036277895.1 Polyangiales bacterium | reverse complement strand
GCTGCAGTCCGGGAGACGCTTGACGATGCTTGCTCGCGAGAACAACCTCGACGCCCTGCGCTTTTGGGCCGCGATGGCGGTGCTCTGGTCGCACGCCGTACCCCTGACCCAGGGCAGTGAGCGGAACGAGCTCAGCTTCCGGCTCAGCGGCGGTCGGACCACCACCGGCACCGTTGCCGTATTCGTATTCTTTGCGCTCAGCGGCTACCTCATCACCCGCAGCTACGAGCGCGCGCAGTCACCGCTCCACTTCGTGCGCGCGCGGGTGCTGCGCATCGTGCCGGCGCTGGTCGCCGTGCTGCTCACGACGGCTTTCGTGATCGGGCCGCTGGTGTCGGAGCTCCCGCTGTCCAGCTACCTCACGTCACCCGAACCGTATCGCTACGTGCGCACGCAAGGCACGCTGTTCTTCGGCTGGGCCGATGCGCTGCCGGGTGTGTTCACGGACCACCCGATGCCCGTCGTGAACGGCGCGATCTGGACGCTTCGCTACGAAGCCGAGTGCTACGGCCTCGTGTTCCTACTCGGCATCAGCGGTCTGCTGCGGAAAGAGCTCACACTCGCACTCTACGTGCTGGTGTTGGCGGCGCTGGCGATCTTGCCGGGTACGCCGAGCGTGCCGGGCTTCCCTCCCGACCCCAACCCGCACCTCGATCTCGCCGCGGGCTTCCTCGCCGGCGCGCTGGTCTACCAGTGGCAGCTCCGGCTCGACGGTCGGATCGCGATCGGCTGCGTGGTCGCGACGCTGGCGTGCCTGTTCGGCGGCCAGATCCTGACGGCGCAGCGCACGCTGATCCCGTACCTCGCGCTCTACCTGGCGCTCGCGCCGGCGGTGGGCCGGATCTACTTCCCGTGGCGCGGCACGGACGTGTCGTACGGCCTGTACATCTGGGCCTGGCCGCTGAGCCAGCTGGTGGTGGGCTGGCTGCGCCCGACCTGGTGGCAGATGGCGCTAGTCACGACGCCGCTCGCGCTCGCCGCAGCGTGGCTGTCGTGGACGCTGGTAGAGAAGCGCGCACTAACGTGGAAGGACCGCCCGCTGTTCGGCGGCGGACCCACGAGCACGCCCGAACCCGCAGCCCGCCACGCCCACGGCTAACCCCTCTCAACTGCCCGTGCCCCTGCCCCTGCCCCTCTCAAATCCGAGATCGGGCAGGGGCAGGGGCAGGGGCACGCTGCGCTGGCAGGGGTCCCGGCGAGTTACTTGAGCAGGCTCTTCAGGGCTTCGCCCATGTCGCTCGGGGTCGGCGCCATCTTCACGCCTACGGCCTCGAGCGCGGCGATCTTCTCTGCGGCCGTGCCCTTGCCGCCGCTGATGATCGCGCCGGCGTGGCCCATGCGCTTGCCGGGCGGCGCGGTGACGCCCGCGATGAAGCCGGCGACCGGCTTCTTGAAGTTGTCCTTGATCCACTCGGCCGCGAGGATCTCCGCGTTGCCGCCGATCTCGCCGATCAGGATCACGCCGTCGGTGTCCTTGTCCGCGTTGAACAGCTTCAGCGCGTCGATGAAGTCCGTGCCGTTGATCGGATCGCCGCCGATGCCGATGCACGTGCTCTGGCCGATGCCGAGGCCGGTAAGCTGACCGACCGCTTCATACGTCAGCGTGCCGCTCTTCGAGACCACGCCGATCCGGCCGGGCTTGTGGATGTGACCGGGCATGATGCCGATCTTACAGGCGCCCGGCGTGATGATGCCGGGGCAGTTCGGCCCGATCAGGCGCGTCTTGGTCTGCGAGTCGAGCACGCGGCGCACCTTGAGCATGTCCGTGACCGGAATACCCTCGGTGATGCACACGACCAGCTCGACCTCGGCGTCGATCGCCTCGAGGATCGCGTCCGCCGCAAAGGGCGGCGGCACGAACACCATCGATGCATTCGCGCCCGTCTCCTTCACCGCGTCGCGCACGGTGTTGAAGATGCCGACCTTGCCTTCGAACTTCTCGCCGCCCTTGCCGGGCGTGACGCCCGCGACCACGTTCGTGCCGTACTCGATGCACTGCTTGGTGTGGAACGCACCCTGCGAGCCAGTGATGCCCTGAACGAGCAGCTTGGTCTGCTTACCAACTAGGATCGCCATCGCTCATCCACCCTTCTTGACGAGCTCGACGATCTTCTGAGCGCCGTCTTTCATCGTCGTCGCAGCCGTGATCTTGAGACCGGAGTTGTTGAGGAGCTCGCGGCCCTTCTCGACGTTCGTGCCCTCGAGGCGAACCACGAGCGGCACGGTCAGACCGAGCTCCTTGGTCGCCGCGATCACGCCCTCGGCGATGATGTCGCACTTCATGATGCCGCCGAAGATGTTCACGAAGATGCCCTTCACGTCCTTGGACGAGAGGATGATCTTGAACGCCTTGGTGACCTGCTCCTTGTTGGCGCCGCCGCCCACGTCGAGGAAGTTCGCCGGCTCGCCGCCATAGTGCTTGATGATGTCCATCGTCGCCATGGCCAGGCCCGCGCCGTTGACCAGACAGCCGATGTTGCCCTCGAGCTGAATGTAGGAAAGGCCGGTCTTCTTGGCCTCCAGCTCGGTCGCGTTCTCTTCACTGAGATCGCGCGCCGCCTCCCACTCCTTCAGGTGGCGGAACTCGCCGTTGCTGTCGAAGTTGAGCTTGGCGTCGAGTGCGATCAGCTGGTCGTCCTTGGTGACGATCAGCGGGTTGACCTCCACCAGCGCGGCATCCTCCTTGATGAACAGGTCGTACAGCGCGGACACGATCTTCACCAACGCGCCCTGCTGCTTGCCCACGAGGCCGAGCGCGAACGCGAGCTCGCGACCCTGGTACGGCGCGAAGCCGGCGGCCGGATCGACGAACACCTTGATGATCTTCTCGGGGGTCTTGTCGGCGACCTCCTCGATGTCCATGCCGCCTTCCGTCGAGGCCATCACGCACACGCGGCTCGTCTCACGGTCGATTACGAGCGCGAGGTAGAGCTCGCGGGCGATCGGCAGGCCCTGCTCGACGAGCAGGCGCTGGACCTTCTTGCCCTCGGGACCGGTCTGGTGGGTCACCAGCGTGGCGCCGTAGATCTTCTCGGCCGCTTCCTTGGCCGCCTGTGCGCCCTTCACGACCTTGACGCCGCCGGCCTTACCGCGACCACCAGCGTGGATCTGCGCCTTGACGACGACGACCTCGTTGCCGGTGTCTTTGATCAGCTGCTCGGCCGCCTTGGTGGCCGCCGCAACGTCCATCGCGGGAACGCCCTTGGGCACGGGAATGCCGTACTTCCGGAACAGTTCCTTACCCTGATACTCGTGAATGTTCATATCTACCCCTGCGGCCATCCAGGCCACGTCGAGCGTGGGTCGGCCGAGGGTTTCGCCCAGAAGACGGGGCCCTGGCCCTCTCAGCCGGAGGGGACATAGCAGCGGTTATGCCCCGTGTCAGCCGCGCCCCTTCGAGCCGCCGACGTTGACGTTGACGTGGTCATGAACGGCGACGGCGA
>DASUME010000470.1:0-2120 GCA_036277895.1 Polyangiales bacterium | reverse complement strand
GGCGATGACAAGCTCACCGGCGGCGCCGGCGACGACACCATCAGCGGCGGCGACGGCAACGACCACGTCCGCGGCGGCCCCGGCGCCGACACGCTGAACGGCGACGCCGGCAACGACAGTCTCGACGGTGGCGCTGCGGTCGATGCGCTCAACGGCGGCGCGGGCGACGACGTGTTCGACGAAGAGGCGAGCCCCTCCGGGGGCGACACCCTCATCGGCGGCCTGGGCGTCGACCTGGTCGACTACAGCGCACGCACCGCGAACCTCACCGTCAGCATGGACGGCGCCGCGGCCGACGACGGCGCGGCCAACGAGAACGACAACATCAAGGCTGACGTCGAGAACATCCTGTGCGGCTCGGGCAACGACGACATCACGGGCAACACGCTCGCCAACCGGATCACCGCCGGGGATGGCAACGACGTGATGCGCGGGGGCGGCGGCAACGACACCTTCGTCGAGGGCACGCTGGCCAACGGCGGCGACAGCATCGAAGGTGGGCTCGGCGTCGACCTCGTCGACTACAGCGGTCGCACGGCCGACCTGACGGTCACCATGGGCGACGACCTCGCCAACGATGGCGCCTTGAACGAACACGACGACATCGCAGCCGACGTCGAGAACCTGCGCGCCGGCTCGGGCAACGACCAGCTGACGGGCAACGCGCTCGCCAACTCGATCCAGGGTGGTCTCGGCAACGACACGCTGGGCGGCAACGAGGGCGACGACACGCTCGACGGCACGGACCGCAGCGGTGCGACCAACGACATCAGCTGCGGCCCGGGCGCCGACGTCGCGCTCAACGCGGGCTCCGGCGCGATCGCCGTCGACTGCGAGCTGCACGGCATCTGACACGCGGTGCGCGAGTACGGCACGCACCTGGTGCGCGTGCGCGACACGCGCGTGAGCTACCGCGGCTGGTGGCCGAGCACGACGCCGCCCAAGGCGTTCGCCGACGTGATCGCCGCGCAGGGAGATCCCGACACGAACCCCACGCTCGCGAGCATCGCGATCCTGCTCGCGTCGGGTCCGTACGGGCTGCGCGCCTACGACGCCAACACGTACAACCTGCTCAGTCGCTGAGCGCGGCGAGGTCTTCGAGCACCTTGTCGACGTGGCCCGCGACCTTCACCTTCGGATAGATCTTCCGCACCACACCCTCACCATCCACGAGCACGGTGGTGCGGATGATGCCGAGCGACTTCTTGCCGTACAGGTTCTTCTCGCCCCACGCGCCGTACTTCTCGATCACCTTCGCGTCGGGATCGCTGAGCAGCGTGACGCCGAGCTTGTGCTTGTCGCGGAACTTGCAGTGCGCCTCGACGCTGTCTTTGCTGACGCCGACCACCTCGGCCTCTTGCTTGGCCAGCTTCTTGAGCGCCTTGGTGAACTCGATCGCCTCAGTGGTGCAGCCGGGCGTGTCGTCCTTCGGGTAGAAGTACAGCACCAACCACTTGCCCGCGTAGTCCGCGAGCGACACCTTGCTCCCGCTGTCTGCCTGGAGTGCGAACGCCGGTGCCTTCTTTCCAACTTCGATGCCTGCCATGGAGCCCTCGCGCATGAGCTCAGACAATGCCCTCCGCACTCCCGATTCGGCGCAGGGTCACGTCGAGAGCCATTTCTTGAAGGCGAATAGCGCGGACGGCACGCGTGCGCTCTGGATCAAGCTCACGTCGCTGCTCCCGCAGCAGGTGGGCGAGCTATGGGCGATCGCGTTCGCCGAGCGCGGCGCGAAGATCCTCGCGCGCAAGCGAACCTTTCCGCTCAGCGCGCAGCGGTCCGAGGCCGAGCCGTTCCGGATCACGCTGCCCGACGGATCGCTCGACGGCACGCATACCCGAGGCGACCTCGGCGCGCTGCGCTGGGACCTGCGCTACCGCAGCCAGGCGCCCACCTTTCGGCCCTTCCCGCAGGCCTGGATGTACCGCGGCGCGTTTCCGCGCAGCAAGAGCCTCACGCCCAGCCCCGACGCGCGCTTCGAGGGCTGGTTCGAGGCCTTCGGCGAGCGCTGGCAGGTCGACGGCTGGCGCGGTTGCCAGGGGCACAACTGGGGCGCGAGCCACGCCCAGGCCTACGCCTGGGTGCACAGCAACACGCTCTGCGAGCGCCCCGAGGGCCCG
>DASUME010000469.1:0-13926 GCA_036277895.1 Polyangiales bacterium | reverse complement strand
GATCGTACGCAGTGGCAAGGGTGAAGCCTGCTTCGCCCGCCAGTTCGTGCGCTTTGCCCAGGGCCGGATGGAAGACGAGCGCATCGATGGCTGCGCGCTCGAGTCGATTCGTACGGCGCTCGCGGATCAGAAGAGCCTTCGGCAAGCGCTGCGCGCGCCGCTGCTCGCTCCCACGTTCCGCCAACGTTATCTCGGAGATGTTCAATGATCGTAGTGAATCGTAGCCGACGGCAGTTCCTGGTCGGCACGGGCGGCTTCACGCTCGCGCTCCCGCTCCTGCCGTCGTTGTTCGCGAACACGGCCCAGGCGCAGGCGTTCACGCAGCTGCCGCGCTTCGTCGGCATGGCCACGCACCACGGCGCGGCCTGGGGCTCGAACATGTTCCCCGCCGAGAGCTTGCTGACGAACACGCAGAACCTGTACAGCGATCACGCGGTGCGCAGCGGCGCGCTGAAGGTCAGCGTCAACGGCAGCAACGCGTCGCTGTGCAAGGTGCTGAGCGCGAACAGCAACGCGCTCAACGATCGCATCGCCGGCAAGCTGAATGTGCTGCGCGGGCTCGATGTGCCGTTTTATCTGAGCCACAACACGGGCGGCCACCTCGGCAACTTCGCGCGCTCGGACCGCAGCAACGTCGAGAGCGACTACGTGAGCAAGGTGGGCGGGCACATCCCGACCATCGATCAGGTGATGGCCTGGTCGTCGTCGTTCTACAAGGACCTCGGCAGCATCAAGCAGCGCACGCTGAACATCGGCCAGGACGGCGGGCTCGCGATCTCGTGGGGCTACGCCAACCCGCAGAGCAAGAGCGGCGCGGTGCAGCCGGTGCCGAGCGCGAACAACTCGCTGCAGCTGTTCAACAGCATCTTCGTCGAGTCGCAGGCGGTGCAGCAGCCGGTCAACCCGCGCACGCCGATCGTCGACCGCGTGATGGACAGCTACAAGAAGCTGATGGCCGGCACGTTCGGCGACGCCACGCGGCTGTCCAAGGCCGACAAGGCACGGCTCGACGATCACATGACGCGGCTGAGTGAGCTGGAGCGGCGCGTGAACACCACCGCCTCGGCCTCGTGCGGCGACATCGACAAGCCCACGCGCGGTGTGAACAAGGGCGTGCGCGACAACGATCTCGCGGCGACGATCGACTTCTACAAGACGTTCAACGACGTGATCGTGGCCGCGTTCATCTGTGGCACGTCGCGCATCGCGAGCATCTACTCGGACGAGCTCTGGTCCACGTACGCAGGCGACTGGCACCAGGAGGTCGCACACCAGGCCGCGGTCGCCGACGGGCAGAAGCAGGGCATCATCACCGCCGCCTACCAGCAGTTCTTCGAGAACTGCTTCCTCGACCTCGTGAACAAGCTCGACGTCGAGGAGGCCAACGGCAAGACGTACCTCGACGCAACGCTGGTACAGTGGTCGCAGGAGTCCGGGCCGTCCACGCACGATCCGATCTCGACGCCGATCATCACCGGCGGCGGCGCAGCGGGTTACCTCAAGACGGGTTTGTACGCGGACTACCGCCGCAAGAACGCGCCCAGCCTCGGCCACAGCGGCGAGAAGCCGTGGGAGGACCTGCAGGTGGGCGTGCTGTACAGCCGCTGGCTCGCGACCGCGCTGCAAGCGATGGGCGTGCCGCCGAGCGAGTTCGAGCGCAACGGCAAGCGCGGCTACGGCCAGACCTACACGGACCAGTACTACGGCAAGCAGGACTACTGGCCGTCGCGCCTGTTCGACGACGCCAGCTCGCCGCTGCCCTTCCTCAAGGCCTGAGCCTCGAGGTGCGCGAGCAGGCGCGCGTTGACCGCGTCCGGCAGCTGGATCGGCAGCGCGTGCGACGCCTCCGTCCAGACGTGGTGGCGTGCCGTGCTGATCGAGCGCGCGAGCGCGACGTTGGCGGCGTGCGGCGCGATCGGGTCGAGCTTGCCGCTCAGCACGAGGCACGGCAGGTGGGCGAGGCGCGGGATCTGGGCGCAGGAAGCACAGGCTCTTCACGCGCTCCAGCGCGAGCAGCGCCATACGTTGGATGATGACACCGCCCAGCGAGTGCCCCACCAGATGCACCTCGCGCACGTGCAACGCGTCGACCACCGCCCAGGCGTCGCGTGCCATCGAGTCCACGCTGAGCTGGCTGGTGTCGCCGCGGCTACCGCCGACGCCGCGGTTGTCGATCACGATGCAGCGATGTGTACGCGAGAGCCTGTCGACCTGCGGCTTCCAGGCGCTACCCGCCAGGCCCACACCGTGCAGGAACACCACGGGGTCCCCCGAGCCGTGCTCGGAGTACGCGATCTCGGCGCCATCGGAGAGTCGTATCGTGGGCATCACCGCTAGGTGTAGCTAGCGCCCCGGATCCGGCCACATCATCGGCAGGGACTCGATGCCGCCGCGCCGGTCGATCGGGCCGCGCGTGGTGAAGCCGAGGCGCTCGTAGACCGGGCGGGCCGCGGTGGCGGCGTTCACGGTCCAGACGATGGCGGGGGTGGTGCGGCGGGCGTGGTCCCAGAGCTTGCGCGCGAGGCCGCGCTGCTGGTGGGCCTCGGCCACGAACAGGTAGAACAGGTGCGAGGGCAGCTTCACCGCCACCACGCCGGCCAGCTCTGCGCCGACCTCGGCGAGCGTGAAGCGATAGTCGAGCAGCAGGTAGCTGCGCACCGCGGCCGGCGTCATCGACGAGAGCAAGCGCTCACGCGCGCGCTCCGAGAACGCGTGGGCGATGTGGCGCGCGGTCAGCGCGGAGACCAGCTGGCTGATCGCCTCGGCGTCCGCAGCGCGCGCCGGGCGGAGACGCGAGATCATGCGCGCAGGATATCAGGGCCAGTTCTTCTGCTGCACCGTCCAGGAGCTGTCCTCGCACAACGTGCAGCTGGAGCCGAGGAACATCGGCTCCTGCGTGACGTCGGCCGCGAGCTGCCAGCGTAGCCAGCCCAGGCTCGTGGCCGCGAACTTGGAGCGCAGCGCGGCGTCGCCGAGCTCGGTCGGGCTCATGTGCGCGGCGCCCTTCGGGATGCCGTAGAAGACGGGCACCTTCACGTTCTGGAAGTCGATGTCGCAGTGGGGGCGCGCGACGTCGCCGACGATCAAGCCGTCGCCTCCGGACTCGCCGCACAGAAACAGCGCGGGGCCGTGCAGGTTCGCGATGTCCGTGTGCGGGTCGAAGGTGCCGCCGCACAGGTGCAGCGTGGTGACCGATCTCTTTGGCGAACGGCGCGAAGAGGCCTGCTACACCTCGGTTCATGAACCCGCTGCTCAAGGTGCTGGTGGCCCAGCTCGCGCGTCCGCACGGTGTGCTCGCTCGCGTGATCGCTCCCCTGCTCGATCGCAGCAACCACGCGATCAACCTCCACACGCTGGCCGCCCTCGACCTCCAGCCCGGCGAGCGGGTGCTCGAGGTCGGCTTCGGTGGCGGCGTGGGCTTGGCGCTGGCGCTCGCGCACGAGCCCGCCGTCGTGCTCCACGGCATCGACTTCTCCGCCGAGATGGTCGAGCGCTGCCAGAAGCGCTTTCGCGACCAGGCCCAGCTCTCCTTGAGCTCGGTCGAGAGCATCGCCGCCGAGCATGCCTCGTTCGACAAGATCTTCGGCGTCAACGTGGTCTACTTCTGGCCCGACCTGCCGAAGGCGCTGCACGAGCTGCAGCGCGTGCTCGCGCCGGGCGGACTGCTCGTGCTCGGCGTACGCCCCAAGCAGGTGCTGCAACGCCTGGACTTCGGCGCCGCGGGCCATCGCCTGTGGGATCCTGCGCAATACGCCGACGCGCTTCGCGACGCGGGCTTCCGCGCGATCGGAGCGCGCCGCGTGCCGGACCCCGGCGGCGCGTGGATCGTCAGCGCGCGACGCTAGAGCGAGATCGTCAGCGCGGCGTGCACGGACCAGAGGAAGTCCCAGTTCACCGAGGCCATGTCGTCCTTGCCTTCGCGCCCCTTGCTGTCGAACAGGAAGAACGTGGCGCCCCCGAGCGTGGCTTGCGGCGCGAAGATCAACGTCGGCACGCCGCGGTAGAGCGGCAGGTAATAGCCGACCGTGACGTTGCCCTGCAGGTAGCCCATCAGGTAGCCGTCCGGGATCAGCTTATTCAGCGACAGCTTGTCGGTGAGCTTCACCTCGCCGATGCCCGCCTGCGCGTCGAGCCGGAACAACACGCGGTCGGGACCGCCCTTCACGTCGACGCCGAACATGCCGCCGATGCCGCGGAAGCGTCCGTCGAACAGGTAGCCATCGAGCGTGTTGCCGTCGACGGTCACCTGGTAGGGCTTGCGGTACGACATCAAGCCGATGCCGAACGTGATCGGCGGCAGCTTGGCGACCGGCTTGTTGCTGAGCACCGCGCTGTTGTCCTTGCTGCGATCGTAGCGAACGCCGAACGACAGCGTCTCGAAGCTGGACCGCATCTTCAGCCGCGCGGTGCTGCGCTGGCAGCTGCTCAGGTCGCGCGCCACCGCATCGGTGACCACGCAGACGGGCTGCTCGGGTCGCGCCTCGGTCTGGAACGCGCGGCTCTCGTACCGGATCACCGGCTCCCACACCTTGAGGAACGGGAAGCCGAGCACACCGAGCAGCCAAGCGGCCTTCGGGATGTGCGAGCCCACCTGCTGCGCGATCGCCGCCTCACGCGTCGAGGGCGCGCTGAGCGCGTTCGACTCGTAGTACCCGCGGTGCAGGTTGATGTACTTGAACAGCTTGGCCTGCACGTCGACGGTCCAGACGTAGTAGCTGCCCACCTTCACGGGCACGTTCGGGAACTGCTGCGGGAGCCAGCCGCGATAGCCACCTCCCACGCGCACATCGAGCTGCAGGTACTTGCCGATCACACGGCGCGGGAGCTCCGGCCGCGGCAGCTCGGGTGCGGCCGGATCTTCCGTGGAGAAGCGGTAGACCGAGCCCTCGCCGCTGGGAGGAGGTGGCGACTCTGGCGCGGCCGGGCGCGGCCTCTTCTCGCGCTGGCGCTTGGGCTGCTGCTCCAGCTCCTGATCGACGTGCTGACGCACGACGTCGCGAATGTCCTGCGCATGCGCGGACGTCGCCAGCGACGCCCACAACACCAACCCGACCCAGCGAAGCATCGCGTGCGCTTTTACCACGCACGCGTTTGGTCACGGAATTACGGGACCAGGCCGAACGCGATGTCTTCGATCCAGGCGCTGTTGTTGATCGTCTTCACCTCGGACCAGGTCTTGCCGTTGTCGGTCGAGCGGCGGATCTTGTTGCCGTCCGTGCTGACGTAGACGCCCATGCCGAAGGCCGCGGCGTTGCCGTTCGCGATCGGCTCGCTGCAGCTGGCGCGATCGCTGAAGCGATCCTTGCACCACACCACCTTGTTGCTGCCGTGGCCGCCGGAGTCCTTGGTCCACGTGTTGCCGTCGCTGGTCGCGAACCAGTCTACCTTGTCGGTCGCACCCATGAATTTGCCGTCGCCGTAGGCGCAGCTGCGCGTGTGCGTGCCGTTGGGCTTGCCCGCGCTCCAGCTGACGCCGTCGCTCGAGTAGATCGCGTTGCCGCCGCCGCCCGCGCCCACGAAGATGCCGCTCGTCTTGCCGCTGGGAGCACCGAAGTCGAGGCCCCCGATCCACTCGCTGATCGGCATGGTGCGCTGGGTCCAGGTCGCGCCGTCCGGGCTCGAGAACACGTTCCAGCCCGCCGCCACGAACACGCCGTTGCCGAACGCGGCGCCGCGCAGCAGGTTCTTGTCGTCGCCCTCGCCCATCAGCGTCGCGGTCTCGGTCCACGTCACCCCGAGGTCGCGCGAGATCAGGCGCGAGCCCTTGTAGCCGACCGCGATGAAGACGGGCTTGGTGCCGTTGCCCAGCGGCGGATTGCCCGCATCGACCGGAGGCGTGGCGCTGTCGACGACGGCCGCGTCGACCACATCTTCTTCGCTCGACGCGTCTTCGTCCTGCGTGCTGCCGGTGTCGCGGTCCTGTTCGCCGCGCGCATCGATCACGCGGGCATCACGCGCCGCATCGGGCCTGCGCGCATCGACGCTCGCGTCGCCGGGTGTCGCAGCGTCTTCGGCCGTGCCCGGGTCCACCGCCGTGTCGTTGCCGACGCCGCCGGTACAGCTGGCGACCAGAAGGAGTGCGCACAACTTCGCGTCCATCACTTCAGTTTGGACCCGAAGCAGGCGTCTTCAATAGAAGAACGTGAAGTACGCCAGCGCGCTCGCGATGCCTACCCCGATCAAGGGGAAGTCGATCTCGGGCTGCCAGTAGCCGAGCCGCTTCAGGCACCACGCGTCCGCCGGATACTGCAGCCACGTCACCGTCGCGAGGCCCAAGATCACCCCGCGTTCGCCCGCGACGTAGTAGCCGATGAAGATCGATGCGAACTTGATCGTGGTCTGAATCGTAAGCAACAGCGCCAACCAGTGCGTGTTGCCGGTCGCGAGCAGGATGCCGTCGTACGACAGGATCAAAGCGTGACCGAGCGTACCGAACGCCATCACCGGCAGCATCCACGACGCCTCGGTGTAGCGGTCGTCGTAGAGGAAGCGGATCAACCAGTTGCCGACCACGATCAGGAAGAAGCAGCCGGACCACGCCGCGGCGAGCAACAGCAGCCGGCTCTTGCGCAGCGTCGCGTACAGCTTCTCGGGCGCGGTGCGCATGATCTCCGAGTACGACGGGAACAACACCTTGCCCGCCGCCTGACGGATGATCTCGCTCGGCAGCTGCGACAGCGTGAGCGCCACCGTATACACGCCGAGGAACTGCACGCTGAGCAGCCGTCCGAGCACCAGGCGATCCCCCTGGATCGCCATGTAGCCGACCGCGGTGCTGAGCAGGATCCAGCGCCCGTAGTTGCCGATCTCCTTGAGCACCGACTTGTTCCAGCGGAACTTGTTGTGCTCGCCCTCGAGCAGCAGGTGGCTCGCCAGCAGCTTGATCGTGGCCTGCACGTAGGTGCCGAGCACCAGCGACCACACGTTGCGCATCCACCACGCGAGCAAGATCGTGGAGGCCAACCCCACGCTGTACGCGCCGAGGTCGATCACGGTCAGCCGGCCGATGCTCAGCTTGCGATCCGCGACCGCGAGCTTGGTCGAGCTCAGCCCGCTCAGCACCGCATGGATGCCGAGCGCGGGCAGCATCAGGCGCAGCTCCGGCTCGTTGTAGAACCAGGCCGCCGGCACCGAGAGCGCACAGGCGACGCCCCACAGGATCACGCCGCGCACGGCCTGCAGCGTCCAGGCCGTGTTGAGGTACTCGGGCTCGTCGCCCCGCGAGCTGTGCACGATGCTGGGCGTGATGCCCACGTCCGACAGCATCTCGAGCCCGATCAAGAAGGACTGCACGAGCGCCATCAGGCCGAACGCCTTGGGGAACAGCAGGCGCGTCAGCAGCAGGTTGCCGCCGAAGCGAAGCGCCATCTGGCCGCCATAGTTGATCGCGGTGAGGACCGAGCTGTTCAGCGCACGCTGCGCCAGCGTGCGCTCGGGTGCAGCGCCCGGCATCGCCTCGTCCGGCGGCCCCTCCGCGCCCGGCGACGCGATGTCGACCGGGTTCACGGAGGCAGTCTGTTCTTGCGGTAGAGACGTCATTTCAATCCGAGCTTACGACCCGAGCTTGGTCGAGGATTTTTGGCGCAGCGCCGAGAGCGCGATCAGACCGATCCCGCCGAGCTCGAGCACCCAATTGAGACGGATCCGACCACGCCCGAGCAGCGCGTCGATGTGATGAAGCGAGGTGGCGCGAATGATCACGAACGTGATCAGCGCGCCCAGACCGACCACGGCGCCCATCACGCGCGGCAGCACGCGGCGCAGCGAGTAAGCGAGCGCTGCCGTGGCGAGCCCGCCGCCCGCGCCGACCGCGAGGATGAACAACCCCTGGACCACACGGCGCCGGTGGTACCAGCCCTGATCGTGGGCGAGATCGCGGCCCATTTCCGCGAACCAGCTCTGTAGGTCGAGCTGCTTGTTGATGCCGAGCGCGACCATCGCGAGCATTACCAGACTCCAGAAGCGCGCCAACAGCGCCTCGTCGCGTACAGGTGGCCACGAAGCGCGCGACGGCCCGTCCGCGGCGCCGGCTCGATGGAGCCAGAGCGCGCGCAGGGCGAGTCCCGCGGCAACGAAATAGGCCAGCACCGTGACCCAGCCGAATGAGCTCGCGTCGCCAACCCCGGGATGCCAACGGCCATCTGCCCCTGTGACCAATAAGGATGAGAGCTGCGCCATCCGTCCCCGAGTAAAGGTCGCGTCAAAGATAGAGCAAGCGGCGGGTCGGGGCACCATCAATCACCACTGGACGCGGCCTCCGGGCCCAGGCGCGCAAGGACGCCTGCGAGCGGCTCCGTTTGCCGCGCTTTAGTCGAGTGATATCGTCCCGGGCAGCCCTCCTGGCGCCGGACATCGATGCACTCACTATCGTTAATGACCGGCCTGGCGTTTCTGCTGGCCTTCCTGCTGACGGCGCACTTCTTCCGGAAATACCCGCCGGGTAAGGCGGCACTGTACAGCCTGCTGATGGGCACGCTGTTCCTGCCCGAGATGGTGATGTTCAAGCTGCCGCTGTTCCCCGAGTTCAACAAGGCTCGCGTGGAGAACCTGGCGCTGCTGTTCTGCGTGCTCACGCGCCCGCAGCTGCCCAAGGTGGAGCGCTGGTGGTACTGGCTCGCGTTCGGCTCGTTCGTCAGCGCGGTGGCCACGTTCAAGACCAACCCGGAGACGATCACCAGCGGCATCGTCACCATGACCGGCCTGAACTTCAAGGACGGCATGTATTTGTTCCTGGTCGACCTGACCAGCGGCCTGCTCTCCGCGTACCTCGCGATGCGCTGCTTCCACGGTGAGAAGGACATCCTGCACTGGACGAAGATGCTCACCGGTGCGGGCCTGATCTACGGCTGTCTGATCCTGTTCGAAGTGCGCATGAGCCCGCAGCTGCACACCTGGATCTACGGCTGGCCCGCGTTCGACGACTTCGCGCAGTCGATGCGCTGGGGCGGCTACCGGCCGGTCGTGTTCATGGCGCACGGCCTCGCCACCAGCTTGTTCGAGCTCGGCACCGTGCTCACCGCCGCCGTGTTGGCTCGCTACAACATGCGGGTCTGGAAGCTGAGCGGTACGCAGGCGATGTGGTTCTTGCTGATCACGGTGATCCTGTGCAAGAGCACCGGCACCTGGATCTACATGGCGTTCGCGGTGCCGATGGCGCGCTACGCGAGCGCCAAGGCGATGCACCGGCTGGCCGTGATCTTCGCGGTGGTGGTGTGCCTGTACCCGTGGCTGCGTGCGACCGACATCTTCCCGGTCGACTGGCTGCTCGCCCAGGCCAGCAAGATCAGCGTCGAGCGTATGGAGTCGCTCAAGTTCCGCTTCGACAACGAAGACCTGCTGATCGCCCACGCGATGGAGAAGCCGTGGTTCGGCTGGAGCACGTCCTACGGCCGCAACAACCTGTGGGACGAGTACGGCAAGATGGCGACCACCACCGACGGCGCCTGGATCATCGCGCTCGGCAACGGCGGTCTGCTCGGGCTCTCGCTGTACCTCGCCATCCCGGTGGTCTCGATCTTCCTGGCCGCCAGGCGCGCTCGCAAGATCCGGGACCCGCGCATCAAGACCATGGTGGCGGCGCTGAACATGTACCTCGCGATCATGTGGGTCGACATCCTGCCCAACGGTCAGTTCACGCTGATGCCGTTCTTCCTGGGTGGGGCACTGTGCTCGATGACCAAGACGCTGGGCGCGCGTGCGGCGCAGGAGCGCGCGAGCGAGCGCCAGCAGCGCGCGGAGGCCCGCCCCACCAGCGTACGCCCGCCGTCGAGCGCCGTAGTCGGGCCTGCCACCTGATCCACGAGGCACCCCCGCGGGGAACGCACTACAATCGCCCCCGCGATGCCCAAATCGGAAGCACCTCCCTTCGCCTTCCCCTTCAGCGAGGAAAACGCGCTTTCGCGTCCGCTCTGCGTCGACCTCGACGGGACGTTGGTGGGTACCGATACGTTGTGGGAGAGCCTGATGCTGCTGCTGCGCAGCAAACCGTGGCTCTCGGTGCTGGTGCCGTTCTGGCTGCTCGGCGGGCGCGCCGGCTTCAAGCGGGCGATCGCCTCACGCGTCACGTTCGATGCGTCCAGCCTGCCCTACCGTGAAGACCTGGTCAGCGCGCTGCAGAGCAGCAAGCAGCGCGGCCGCAAGCTGGTGCTGGTCACCGCCGCCGACCGCGACGTGGCGCAGAAGGTCGCCGCGCACGTGGGCCTGTTCGACGAGGTGTACAGCAGCGACGGCGCCGAGAACCTGAAGGCCGATCAGAAGAGCAAGCGCCTGGTCGAGCTGTACGGCGTGGGTGGCTTCGACTACATCGGCGACGCCGCCGCGGACATCCCGGTGTTCGCGAGCGCGGCGCGCGGCTTCCTGATCGGGGCCAAGGGCAGCGTCGCCTCGCGCGTGGCGGCGAACACGACGCTGGTCTCCAGGCGGCCGAGCGTGGCGCGCGCGCTGTTCAAGGAGCTGCGCGTACACCAGTGGGCGAAGAACGCACTGGTGGTGCTGCCGGTGTTCCTCGCGCCCGGGCTGCCGCAGCTGGAGACGATCGCGCGCGCGGCGCTCGCGGCGTTCGCGTTCTCGCTCTGTGCCTCGGCCGGCTACGTGCTCAACGACCTGCTCGATCTGGCGGCCGATCGCGCGCACAAGACGAAGCGCGCGCGCCCGTTCGCGTCCGGTGCGCTGCCGGTGCAGTACGGCCCGCCGCTGTTCGCGGGCCTGCTGCTCGTCGGCTTCACCGCGTCGCTGCTCTGGCTGCCCAAGGCGTTCAGCCTGATGCTCGGCATCTACTTCATCGGCACCGTCAGCTACTCGCTCTACTTCAAGCGCGCGCTGCTGCTCGACGTGTTGATCCTCGCCGGCCTGTACACGCATCGCATCCTGGCCGGCGGCATCGCGACCCAGATCCCGATCAGCGCCTGGCTGCTCGGCTTCTCGATGTTCCTGTTCCTGAGCCTCGCGTTCGGCAAGCGCTACGTCGAGATCATGGTCTTGACCGCGGACGAGAAGATCAAGAACCGCGACTACTACAAGGTCGACCTGCACATGATCGGCGCGATGGGCGTCGCCAGCGGCTTCATCGCAGCCCTGGTGTTCAGCCTGTTCGTCGAGAACGGCGCCCACCATGGCGCCTACCGCGAGCCCACCCTGCTGTGGCTCGCGGTACCGGTGCTGCTCTACTGGATCAGCCGGATCTGGATCGTGACCGGCCGCGGCCAGATGCAGGACGACCCGGTGAAGTATGCGCTCAAGGACCGCACGAGCTTCATCTGCGCCCTCGTGATCGGCGCGATCGCCGTGCTCGCCCGCTTCACCCCCGACTGGCTCTCACGCTTCATGCACTGGGGCTAGATGCACTCCAGGCGGGCGACGCGGATCAGCGTGTCGCCGTCGCCTGGGTCGGCCCACACGACCACGATGCGGCCGTCGTTGGCGACGCGGACCTCCACGCCGTGCCCGTCGCTGCGCGCTTCGGAGATCACGCGCGGCTTGGCGGTGTTGCCCAGGTCGTCGACCATCAGGAGGCGGATCACGGTCTGGCCGCTGACCGTCGGGGTGGCCCGGAACGCGATCGTGTAGCCGATGCCGTAGCGGGCGACCGAGATGTCGGTGACGAACTGGTTGGCGGAGGTGAGCCGCACGGGCGCGCCCAGGCTGCCGTTGGGCTCGACCGTACGCAGCCACATGCTGCCCTGATCGTCGGCCCACACTACCGCGCCGCGCTTGCTCTGGCTGGCGAGCGCAAGGCCGCTCTGCGGGCCGATCTTGCCCACGGCTTGCGCTGCGCTGGGTGTGGCGCTGCCCGGGTCGAGCACGCGCAAGAAGGCGCCCTGGGCAGACTCCGCGCTGCTGGTCCAGGCGAACATCGTCGCCGTGCTGCCGAGCTCGGAGGCCGCGATGCGCTCCAGCGCGTAGCCCTCGTTCGAGGCCAGCAGCAGCTGCGGCGCGCCGCCCGCCTGCTGTGCGTAGATCGCGTTCATGCGCGCGTAGTAGAGCTGCGTTCGGTCGACGGCCATGTCGAGCGCCAGGCCGCTGCCGAGCGACTGCGTGCCGGCGTCGTCGTGCAGATAGATCTGCGGGGAGCCGTCCTGGTTGCTGGCGTAGAAGACGTTCAGCGCGCCGCGCACCGTCTGCAGCGTGGGCAAGCTCGTGCGCACGCATGTCGAGGTGTTGAGGAACGGCATCGGCTCGCCGGGTGCACCGGCGGTGGGCGTGCTGACGAGCGCGAGCCCTTGCGTCGCATGCGCGCTCGCGCTGCCGCCGCAGGTGGCGATGGCGTACGCGACGTAGATCTGGTTGAGCGCGACCGCGCTGGAGAAGCTACGTCCGCTGACGTTCGCCGCGTGCAGCGATTGCACGTAGCCGCGGCACTCCGCGTACGAAGGCAACGGCTCGCCGCTGTCGACGCTGGCGTCTTCGACGATCGGGGTCGAGGTGTCGAGCTCCGGCATGCGCGCGTCGAGCCGCGGCCGCACGCCGCTGTCCATCGGCGTCATGTCGACCGGCTCGTCCGCGTCGTCACCACACGCCGCGAGCAAGAAGAGCAACACGATGCGCTTCATCGTGCGCTCCGCCGGCGGCGCAGGAGTGCCAGCAGCAGCCAGGCGCCACCGTGGCTAGCGCCGAGCGAGCAGCCGTCGTCGCGCGAGCCCGCGCTGGTGGTGAGGATCGGCGTGGAGTTGCTCGCGTCCTCGACCGCCGCGTCGAAGCGAACGATGCGCCCCGCGTCGGCCACACTCGCGTCGCGGCCCGCATCGCTCACCGGCGTCAACACGTTGCCCTGTCCGGTGTCGTCGTCCTCGGCCGGGTCGAGGTAGTTCGGGGTTCCGTCACCGTCCGAGTCTTCGGTGCCCTCGACCTGATCCGGGATGCCGTCGCCGTCCGAGTCGAGGTCGAGGCAGTTGATCAAGCCGTCGCCATCGACGTCGCGCTTGCTGAAGTCTGCACACTCGAGCAGCGTCGCCAGCGTGTCGCCGTCGTCGTCCGGGTCGAGGTAGTCGGGCTGCTTGTCGGCATCGCTGTCGATCGCGCTCGCGCCGAGCTCCTCGATCGTGAAGCGGCCGTCGCCATCGTCGTCGTTGTCGCGCTGGTCGGGCGTGTGGTCACCGTCGGTGTCTTGATCCATCGCGTCGGGGCGCTCGTGCGCGGTGACCACGCCATCACTGTCGTCGTCTTCGTTGAGGTAGTCCTTGAGGCCCACGGTCGTGCTGCGCCCGTCCTTCGGGTTGCCGTCCCCGTTCGGATCGGGCGCCTCGTCGAGGGTCAGGATCAGGTCGTCGTCATCATCGGCATCGAGGTAGTCCGGAAGGCCGTCGCGATCGGTGTCGATCGCGTCGCCGCTCGGGAAGTACTCGTAGCGCGTCAGCAACAGATCGCCGTCGTCGTCCGGGTCCATCACGTCGGGCAGGCCGTCGCCGTCGGTGTCTGCATCGCGCTCGAGGATGTCGAGCACGCCGTCGCCGTCGCTGTCGAGCGAGGCCTGGGCCTGCACGCCGACGCACACGAGCCACGCGCCGATCGCGACTTCACAACATCGGAGTGCAGTCATAGTCCAGCCGCCAGTTGTAGACCGTGGGTGCGCGCAGCCCGTCGCTGCTCGCGTCGAGCGTGATGCGCACGCGCGCCTTGCGTTTGCCGTGCAGGGCGGCGGTCACGGGCGCAACGTTCAGGTCGACCTGCGAGCGGCTCCAGTTGCACAGGCCGCTGACGCAGCTGGCCGCGCTGCCGCACTCGTCGCTGCTGCTGCACGCAACACCCTTCGCGTAGTGGCACACGCCGGAGGCGTCGCAGTAGCCGTTGGGGCAGGTCGCGGAGGTGGTGCAGGCGGCCCCCGAGGTCAGCGTGCCGACGGTGGAGAGCGTGCAGGCCGCGAGCTGCGCGTCGGTGTCGCCGCTGCAGACCTCGAACTTCACGTCGGTGCCCGCGGGCACACCCGCGTTC
>DASUME010000468.1:0-6451 GCA_036277895.1 Polyangiales bacterium | reverse complement strand
GTGACGTCGATACGCCGCGATCAAGCTGCGCAGCGTGCTGAGCGGCACGCGCGCAGAGCTCGCAGGCAAGAGTGCGACGCGCGCCAGCCAGGTGGTCTGTTCCTGGGTGATGCCGTCGACGCCGATCACGACACGCGCGTTGCGCTTCTGCTTGCTCAGCACGCCGCCGAGCCGCTCCACCCACGGGCCTTCCGCGGCCGGCACGAACAACACCAGCGACGACGGGCCTTCCCGATCGAGCTCGCGCAAGAACGCGCTCAACCCCTCGCCAGAGTCCTCGCGCACGGCGCTGGACCGGCGCAGCGCGACCAGCGAGGCCGTGAGCTCGCGGTGCGGCCTGGGCGAGCCATCGGCCCCGAACCGGAAGTCGCTCCCGAACGCGCCCTCCTCCAGGGCAACGCGCGCGGCGGCGGCGCTGGCGGCGTCCGCGGGCCCTGCGACCAGGTAGGCGGCCACGCGCTCCGCGCGCGACAGCGCGCGCTCGGGCATACGCACGACCAGCTTCTGGGTACGCGCGAACACCTTCCAGTGGATGAAGCGCGCCGGGTCGCCGGGCGCGTAGCGGCGCAGCTCGAGCCGATCACCCTGCTCCAGGCCCATCGGATGCGGCACGTCGTCGCCGCCCGAGAGCGAGCGCAGCAGCGGCAGCGAGCGCAGTGCTCCCGCGTGCGGCAGCACGTCTACGTCGGCGCCGTCCTCGCGCCGCAAGCCGAGGCTGGCGAGCCCGAACACGTCCGCCACGATCAGCGTGCGCGCGATCCGCCGCACCTCGCCGTGATCGCCGAAGCGCACCTGCTCGTGGATGCGCCCGCCCTCGCGCTGCTCGCGCGCGCTCGCCTGCAAGGGCTCGCGCAGCACGATGCGCACGTCGAGGAACAACCAGATGCGCAGGCTCGGCAGCGCAAAGCCAGTGGGTACCTCACGCTGGGTCTCGCAGCCGACCGCGACCGCGTGCACGTCTTGCTTGCGCAGCGCGAGCTTTAACCGCAACGCCCCGGCCAGCACCGCCAGCGTCATCACCAGCGTCAGCGCCAGCAGGCCGAGCCCGGTCACGTACCAGACCGCGTCCAGCGCCTGAAAGCCGTAGTAGCGCAGGCCGAGCAGCGAGAGCGCCACCAGCGCGAAGCCGCGCAGCGTCAGTGGGCACAGCTCGCGCACGCGCGCGATCAGGCCGCGAAACCTGCTCGGGCGCGCCGATTCCGCTCGCGCTCGCCAAAATCGCCGTTCGAAGAAGGCCATGCGTAGGTTCGACCCAGAGTTACATCGCTGCGCCCGGCACGCCAGAGAGGTGCGCAATCGTGACCCTTGTGCAGCGGCGGGGACTGACATAAAGGTTGCGGTGGGAGGGGGCTTCTTGATGAACAGCTCTCGTTGGATCGCTGGAATGACGTTGCTTGCCGCGTGCGGCGGCGCAGCTGCGGAGACCAAGGCAGCCGGATCGCCGACTGTCTTGGAGGCAGAAGAGGAGTCCGAGAGCTCGGGTGGCAGCGTGCTGCCCGAGGTACACCGGCGAGGTCAGGACAAGCTCGTGGTGGCGGTCGGACCGGCCGGCGGCACGCTGGAGCTAGACAACGGGGCACGGCTGGTCATTCCGAAGGGAGCGATCCCGGAGAACACGGAAGTGACGCTAGCCGCCGGGGCCCGCACCTCCGCCTTCTCGAACCACGACTACGAGAAGGCCCTCGGGCCGATCGTGGAGGTGGTGATCGAGTCGGGCGTGCAGGCGCCGGTCGAGGTCTCGATCCCGCTGACCAAGATCCCGGAGGGCTTCGAGGAGAAGGACCTGACGCTCGGCGTGGAGGTGCCCGCGAGCAGCCAGCGCTACGAGAGCGCGAACACGCAGACGCGCTGGGACTACCTCAGCGCCGAGAGCCGCTCCGGGCGCGCCGTGGCCAAGCTGGAGCCGCCGGGTTACCGCGTTCAGTTCCTGGTGTCGAAGAACGACTAGGTGTCGCTTTACCCTCACCTGCTCGTGCAGCGCGCTCGCGTGGGCAGCTCCGCGCTGCGCCACCAAGATGTGCGGCAGCTGGATGGCGAGCCCGCGCTGGCGCTCGCCCTCGCGCTCGCGCCGCCGCGGCTGTGGGGCTACCTGCTCGACGCCACGCTCGACGGCTTCGCGGAGGGCTTCGCGCGGCCGCACGACGGCAAGGTCTCCACGCGCATCCACCAGGGCCTGCGCGTGGCGCAGAACACGCTGCGCGCGCGCATCGACGGGCTGCTCGATCGCCGCGGCGCGGACGTGGCGCTGCTCGCGCTCGCGCGTGAGGGCGACGTGCTGCACCTGCTCGTTGCCGGCGGGCTGCGCGCCTACGTGTTTCGCCAGCGCAGCCTGCGCCGCCTGGGCACGTACGACGCGACCGACGAGGGGCTGCTCAAGGCGGAGCCGATCTGGTGCGCCGAGCCGGTCGAGCCCGGCGACCTGGTGTTCGCAGGCGCGAGCCCGCTGTTCACGGAGCAGGCCCTCACCCGCGTGCGCGAGGCCTGCCTGGCGGACCGCCAGCTCGATCCCGGCAAGGTGGCGTCGTTGCTCAATTCTGACGAGTCCGTGGTCCGGGGCGACGCGGTGATCGCGTTCCGGGTTAGTTGACGCGCGGGTCGGCGCAGTGCCTACATGAGGGGTGTGGCTGTGACACGCACGCCTGCCGTCTGCGCGCTCGTGGCCCTGGCCGCGTGGGTGGTCGCGTGTTGTCCGCAGGCGTTCCACAGCCACAGCGTCGCCCGCAACACCTCGCTCGCGTCCGAGACCGCAGAGGACGTGCGCCGGATCTCGGTCGGGCGCGACTCGCTGCCGAGCGGGCGCGCGATCACCGGGCTGTCCGCGCGCGAGTGCACGCGCCTGTTGCAGAGCGCGTCCGTGCGCTTCGACCCGATCAGCAAGCAGCAGACGCCGGCCATCCGCAGCCCGATCGAGCTGCACTCGTCCGTGCTCGGCGTGCAGTTCGCGCCCGCCAACGGCATGGCGAAGTACGGCTACGTCGACTGTCGGCTCGCGGTGGCGCTGCTGGCATGGGCGCCGATCCTGCGCGATGCGGGCGTGACCAAGGTCGAGCACTACTCGACCTTCCGCCCCGGTGCGAGGGTGCGCGGCAGCGGCAAGGTGAGCGGGCATGCGCACGCGCTGGCGATCGACGCCGCGCGCTTCCACCTGACGGATGGCCGCGTGATCGTGGTGCTGAACGACTGGGATGAGCGGGAGCGCGGTGGAGCACCCTGCCCCGTTCGCGCCAGCGAGGATCGCGAAGGCCGGATCTTGCGCTCGGTGGTCTGTCGGGCGGTGGAGCGCGACCTGTTCCAGGTGGTGCTCACGCCCCACCACGACCGCGATCACCAGAACCACGTGCATATGGAGCTCGTTCCGGACATCGCCTGGTCGTACGTTCGCTGACGCAACAAAACGCGCAGCGCGTCCTCAAGCCGTCGCCCTTTTGGGCCGATAGATGGTGCGAAGGATGAAACGCGACTCGGTCGGTGTGGGCAGTCGGGGACGCGAGAGCGCGGCCCGCGAGCTGATCCTCTACGTCGAAGACGACGACGACAACTGGGAGATCGCCGAGCTGCGGCTCGCCAAGCGCTACGACCTGCTGCGTGCGTGCAACGACGAGCAGGCTTGCCGCATCCTTCGTGAGCGCCATCGCGAGATCGACCTGATCTTGATGGACATCGAGCTTCGCGGCTCGGAGCTGAACGGCATCGAGCTGACTGAACTGCTGCGCGGAAATACCTTACCTGAACGGAGCTTGCTTCCTTCCTACGCGCGTAACTTACCCGCCATCGGCAAGCCGGTGTTGTTCGTGACTGCGCACGGCGCACGCTTCACCCGCGTGCAGCTGTTGCTCTCGGGTGCGGACCGCGTGATCCCGAAGCCCGTGGACTTCGCCGATCTGCAGATCGCGCTGCGCGAGCTGCTCGGCAGCACCTGACGCTGGCGAGTTCGGTCACAAACGCGACCTACGTTCTCACTCCCCCGCACTCGCTTCGCGTGCGCCGCCGTCCGCACGCTCCTGGTACAGCTGCCAGAAAAGCAGCCCCACCAGGGGCACGATGCAGAGGTAGACGTTCTGCAGCCCGAAGCGACTGCCCAACAGGCCGCCCAGGATGCTGGCGCAGATGCTGCCGGTCGGCCCGGTGAGTGCGTTGAGGCCGGCGATCTTGCCGCGCCCGAGCCGCGCTCCGACACGCGCGAAGCGCATCACGTTCACCACGTGCAGCGGGCCCACGCCCGCGCCGGTGGCAGCAGCAGCACCGTCAGGTAGAGCGCACCGCCGATCAGGCTGCCCAACACGAACAGCGGTGACGGCCCGAAGCGATCGACCAGGAAGCCCGTGGGCATGCCGAGCAGCAACACGCCCGCGCTCTGCGACGCGGCGACCAGCCCGAGCGTGGCGTCGTTGGCGCCGAGCTCCAGCGCATACAGCGGCGCGACCACCTTCGAGAGCCCCACGCCGATGCCCATCGCCGCGTTCAGCAAGGAAAAGCTCACCAAGATACGCCGGGCGGACATGGGCACTGCGCGCGTCCAATAGCATGAACACAAGTCTCCAACAAGAGACCTGCACCCGCCGGGTAGCAGGGTATAACCGTGCCCCATGGGTCAAAGCGAACAGCTCGAGTTGCATGCCAGCGACGGCGGCCAGATCTCCGCATACCACGTGCGTCCGCCCGCGAGCGTGCGCGGCCGTCTGGTCGTCGTGCAGGAGATCTTCGGCGTCAACGCACACATCCGCCGCGTGGCCGATCGCTTCGCCGAAGCAGGCTACGAGGTGATCGCCCCGGCGCTGTTCGACCGCGTCGAGCGCGGCGTGGAGCTCGACTACGATCAGGCGGGCATCGAGAGGGGGCGCACGTTCATTCCGAAGCTGGGCTTCGACACGCCGCTGCTCGACATCCAGGCCGCGATCGAGAAGCTCGGCGGCGTCGACGCGCGCGGTCTCTCCGGGCGCGAGCAAGCCAAGGTCGGCGTGGTCGGGTATTGCTGGGGCGGCAGCCTCGCGTTCCTGTCCGCGACGCGGCTGACGGGCGTGAGCGCAGCGGTCGGCTACTACGCCGGGCAGATCGCAAAGTTCGCGAGCGAAGTCCCGCGCGCGCCCACGCTGCTGCACTTCGGCGAGCAGGACAAGGGCATCCCGCTGAGCGACGTCGAGGCCGTGCGCAAGGCGCGCCCGGACGTGGAGATCGAGCTCTACCCTGCCCAGCACGGCTTCAACTGTGACGCGCGCGGAAGCTTCGACGCCGCGAGCGCCGAGCGTGCGCTGAGCCGCACGCTCGCCTTCTTCGAACGCCACCTCGCAGGATGAAAGGCGGATGGCGAGACCAAGGACGTGAACGTCCAGGGCGTGCGCCGCTCCAACGAGCAGTTCGCGCGCGACCCCCGCGTCAGCATCACCACCCTGCAGACGGTGGGCGGCAAGGGCTACGACGGGTTGGCGATCGCGCTCGTGACCGGCGACCCGGGCTGAGCCTCGCTCAGCGCCACGTCCTTCAGCGTGAGCTGCTCGAGCTGGGCACGCACCTTCTGCGGCTTGAGGTCGAGGAAGCGCACGGCCAGCTCGTTCAGCGCCGCGAGCCCGAGCTCTCCGCGCAGCGCGCTCGCGCCCAGCGGCAGGCCGGCGAGCACCACGCGCAGGTTCTTCAGGTCGCCGCGCAGCGTGCCCTCACGCGGCGTGCCCTCGGGATCGTGATGCACGCCCCCCGAGAGCTCCAGAGCTGCGAAGGAGAGCTCGCGCAGCGCAGTGCCCTTCGAGGGCTCGGGCGCCAGGTTGAGCACGGCGTCGATGTTCTCCAGCGAGAGCTCGCGTAGGCGCACGCTGCTCTCCTTGTCCTCGTCCTTCTCTTTTTCCTTTTCCTTGGGCGGCTCGCTGTTGGCGCTCGCGGAGCGCACGTTCGGCAGCACGGCCAGCCGCACGCGGCGCTCCTCGGCCAGCTCCAGATCGGCCGGCGACAAGTCCCAGCGCAGGATCGGCTTGCCGCGGCCGCGCGTGCGGATCAGCGGCAGCCCCACCTCCAGCACCAGCCCGCCGTCGCGCACACTGAAGTCGATCAGCGAGTCTTCGAGCGGGCGCAGGTTGCTCTCCAGCTTGCGATAGTCGATCGAGCCCTCGTCGATCGGGATGCGCAGCTCGTGCGTGGCGCGGCGGTGCTGAATGATCGGCAGCGCGATGTCGACGTGCACATCGACGTTCAGGTGCCCAGACAAACCATCGAGCACCGCATAGTCGAACAGCGGCTTGCTCGCCGGCTTCGAGGGAGCTCCTTCGCTCGCGCTGCTCGTGAGCTCGACCTCGACCGCCAGCTTGCCGAAGCGCGCCTGGCCGAGCCGGTACGCGTCGCCGTGCATGCCCACTGCGGACAGCGCCACGTCGTTGGCCGTGATCGTTCCGCCTTCAACCGCGACGCTGAGCGTCTCGCCCTCCGCGGTCGCGGCCTCCAGCTTGAACTTCTCGCCCCCCCAGTC
>DASUME010000467.1:0-2196 GCA_036277895.1 Polyangiales bacterium | reverse complement strand
CTTCGCCGCCAGGTAGCGATCGACGAGGCCCGGCATCAGCTTCTGCGCGAGGATCAGCTGCACCGTCGAGCCGCCCACGTAGACCTCGCGTCGGCGCCGCCGGCTGGCGTCGTAGATGGCTTCGGCCGCGACCTCCGGCTGGTAGATCGGAGGCACGGGCTGCGGCCGGAATTCCATCTGGTTTGCGCAGTGGTCGAACTGCGGCGTGTTCAGCGCCGGCAGCTGGACCATCGTCAGCTGAATGTCGAGATCGTCGTGGAGCAGCTCACAACGGAGCGAGTCGGTGAAGGCGCGGATCGCATGCTTGGCGGCGCAGTAGGCAGACTGCAGCGGGATGCCGCGGTACGCGAGCGATGAGCCGACCTGGATGATCAGGCCGCGGTTTCGCGGCTTCATGACCGCAAGCGCCGCTTGCGTTCCCCACACGTAGCCGAGGTAGGTAACTTCCGTGACGCGCTTGAAGTCCTCGGGCGCGATGTCGGTGATCCGGCCGTAGACCGTGGTCATCGCGTTGTTGATCGAGACGTCGATCGGGCCGAGTTCGGCCTCGATGCGCAGCGCGGCGCGACGCACGCTCTCCGGATCGGACACGTCGACTTCGAGCGCGAGACCGGCGCCCCCAAGCGTGGACAACTCGCGCTGCGTTGCCTCCAGGCCAGCGCGCCCGCGCGCGAGCACCGCCACGCTCGCGCCTGCGCGCGCGAACCTCCGTGCCGTCGCGCGGCCGACGCCGGCGGTGCCTCCCGTGATAACGACGACGCGGCTTGCCGAGCGTCTGATCCGATCTGACTCTTGCATACGGAGTTGCGCTGCAAATGCGGTTCCAAGCGCAGGGGCTTTTTGCCCGGTAAATCGACCCGATCGGGCTGCTCGTCGGCTCGCTTGCGTGGCGAGCCGAGGCAGCGATGGGGTTGTTCTGCGCACTCGATTGCGGAGGCGCGCGGCGCGCGTACGTCGAGAGCCAGCGAAGGAACCCACATGCCGGCCCTGTTCCCGCGCTGGAGCAACACAGCGCTCGGAGTGGTGCTCGGAGGCGCAGTGCTCGCGACTGGCACCTTGCTCGCAGCTCCCTTGATCTACATCCGCACGCCGTACGGAAATGCGCGCGCCATGCCCGTCGAGCAGCCGGTGGAGTTCGATCACCGCCACCACGTCCGCGACAATGGGATCCAGTGCCTCTACTGCCACGACGGCGCGGAGTCCGAGCAGCACGCGGGCATCCCCGAGACCTCGGTCTGCATGGGCTGCCACGGGCAAGTCTGGACGGGCAGCAGGCTGCTGGCGCCTGTGCGCGCGAGCTACTTCGACGATCAGAGCATTGCCTGGCGCCGCGTCTACGACCTGCCCGACTTCGTGTACTTCCACCACGGAGTCCACGTGCAGCACGGAATCGCCTGCGCCCGCTGCCACGGCGCGGTCGAAGAGATGGCGCGCCCTCACCGGGCCGTGAGCTTGAACATGGATTTCTGCCTCGACTGCCATCGCAATCCGCCTGGCATGCCGGACCCGGGGCGCGCGCTCACGTCGCTCACGACGTGCACGGCGTGTCACCGATGAGCGCGCGAGCCGAGCATGGATGAGCGGCCGCAACGTGCGCTCTCGTTGCTGCACGGCAAGCACGAGCTGAGCCGGCGCAATGCGCTGAAGGTGCTGGCTGGGCTGGTCGCGAGCGCGCAAGCCGCCTGCATCGAGCAACCTGGAGACGTGGTGCGGCCCTACGCGCGTACGCAGGGCGAGCTGGTGCCCGGGCGCGCACGCGCGTTCGCGACCACGATGCTGTGGGGGGGCTTCGGCGTAGGTCTGGTCGTCGAGTCGCATGAAGGTCGACCGACCAAGGTCGAGGGCAACCCCGATCATCCCGCCAGCGACGGCGCCACCAGCGCGCAACAGCAGGCGTCGGTGCTGGATCTGTACGACCCCGATCGTGCCAAGAGCGTGAGCCGGGCCGGCGAGCCCGCCTCGTGGGATGCGCTGTTCGCGCAGCTGGAGCGCACTCCGGGACCGCGCTGGTTGGTGGCGCCGAGCGCGAGCTCGCCGCTCGAGCAGAGACTGCTGGCGCAGCTCGCGAGCCGCGCGGACACGCACGTAGTGACCACCGATCGCTACTTGCACCAGAACGTGTACCGCGGCGCCGAGCTCGCCTTTGGGCGCGCCGTGGAGCCTCAGCTGGATCTGGCTCGATGCGACATCGTCGCT
>DASUME010000466.1:0-4306 GCA_036277895.1 Polyangiales bacterium | reverse complement strand
ACGAACGCGTCGTTCAGCTGCTCGCGCGTGATCACGGTGCCGTCGGTGAGCGCTGGCGCGACGATGTACGTGGTCACGTGGTGCAGCACGCGCTCGTTGCCAGAGTTCAGCTGACGACTGACGACGTAGCCGTCCTTCTGGATCTTGGGATCGACGATCAAGCACGTGTGCAGGTCGCCCTTGCCGTCGTCGACGACCTGGATCGGCTCGGGCAGCCCCATCACCACGTCCGCGCGCTCGATGTCCACGGGCGGCGGCTCCTTGAGCGGTGCGGCCTTGCTCTTGTCACCCTCCGGCGCGCCGCCGCTCGCCCACCTGCGCAGCAGATCGAGCTGCGCGGGGCTGAGCCGCGGGTCGTCCTTGTACGGATGCTTCGGCGTACACTCCGGCGTCTCGCGTGCCGAGAATGGCGGCATCCTGCCTTCTTCGATCGCCTTCACCATCAGCCCTGCGAAGGGCTTGGCCTGCGCGTAGTCGAGCATCGAGAAGGGCGCGATCTTACCGGGGCGATGACAGGCACTACACTTCTCGTGTAGGAAGGGCTGGACGTGCTCGTACCAAGTCGGGGTCCCGCTGAACGCAACCTCGGCAGCCACACTCGCATCGAGCGAGGGAGCGACGTTGTCGTCGTCCCCACACGCGAGCCACGACGAAGCGATCGCGAACAACGCGACCCAGGAACGACGCTCGATCATCTTGCCTCCACAGCCCAGTTGTTGGGCGCTATAGCAAAACGCTTCTGCCAGACGTGTGAAGATGCCGCCAGGTATTCGCCATAGCCCTCGCCTGCGCTGCGCGCTGTTGTTCGGCGGTGCAGGCTGTCTGCTCGCGTGCGACGACGACGGTCAATCGCCCGCGCCGCCTCGCGATGCAGCCACGGCAGAGCATTCCGTCGATGCCGGGTACGATGCGCACGCGCCGCTGCTCGACGCCTCGCGCGCGAACGAGGCGAGCGCGGGGAAGCTCGTGTCGCTGATCGAGATGGAGAACTGGCGTCGCTACGACGCGGCGATCGACCCGCTCAAGGCGCATCAGCCGGCAGAGATCGAGTGCCTGGAGAGCGCGACGTATCTCGAGTACGACGCCTTCGAGATCGACACCACACGCTGCAATTACGTACTCGCGTACACGCCGGCGCTGCGTGCAGTGCCCGCAGGCACCGAGCTACACATCAACATCCTGCACTACGATCTGCTCGCCGCAGAGCCCGCGAACGCGCACCTGGCGTTGCTGTTCGGTGACCGCATTCAATGGGAGCAAACAATCCCGATTCCTTCGCCCGGTAATGCGGTGGAGACCAGCTTCGTGACCAGCGTGCCCCTCGCGTTCCAGGATCCGATCCGGCTCCACCTCCACAACCACGGCGGCAACACGTACCTGTTCGTCGCGCTCGAGGCGCCCGAGCTACCCTGAGCGCGCTACTCCTTGAGCGCCTTGATCAGCGGCATGCGTGCGGCGCGGACCGCGGGGGCGAAGCCGCCGATGAAGCCCATCACGCCGGCGAAGATCAGCGCACTGATGATGGTGTCGGGCGTGGGCTCGAAGCGGAACACGATCTCGCTGAAGCTCTGGAAGTTCATCATCGAGAAGCTGACCAGGCTCATCGCGAGCGCGGCGGCGGCACCGATCGCACCGCCGATCAGCGACAACACCAGCGCTTCGAACAGGAACGAGAACAGGATCTGCCCCTTGCCGAAGCCGAGCGCGCGCAGCGTGCCGATCTCGCGCTTCCGGTTCGCCACCGCCGAGTACATCGTGATCATGGCGCCAACCATGGCGCCGATCGCGAAGAAGAACGCCACCACCGTGCCGAGGATGTTGATGAAAAGCGACGTGCCCTCGGACTGCTTCTCGTAGTACGCGACCTCGCGCTCCACCTCGAAGCCGAGCTGGCGGTTGCCCTCGATCGCACGCTCGTAGGCCGGGAATAGACCCGGATCGCTCAGCCGCACGCGCACCGAGCTGACGATGCCGTCGCGCCCGTAGGCCGTGCGCACGGTGTCGACGTCGGCCCACAGCTCGGACTCGAACGACGAACCGCCGGTCTCGAACACACCCACGATCTGCACCGGGCGATTCTTGCGCAGCTCGTAGCTCTGGCCGAGACCAAAACCCTTGAAGCGTCCGGCGATCGCCTTGCCGATCACGGCTTCGTCGGCGCCCGGCTTGGCCTTGCGCCCCTCGATGATCTTCGCCTCGGGACGGAACTCGTACACGTCTTCAGGTACACCGCGGATCTGCGCGTTGGAGACGCCGTTGCCGTCGACCTTGTCGGCCGTGGCGACGACGACCACTTCCCCCACGCCGTCGCTCTGCCCGTTCTTGCGACGCGCGACCTCCTTGGGCGCGAGGATCAGCCCGATGTTGGGTGTATCGATCGCGCTCGACAGCTCGGCGTCCGAGCCCTTGCGCGTGATGATCGCGTTGTCCGGCTTGCCGCTGCTGCCCAGCGTCTTCTTGATGCCGGCGGAGAGCATGGACACGGCCGAGAACACGAACACCACCAGCGCGATGCCGAAGGCGGTGGCGAACGTGGTCGTCTTGCGCACCGTCAGGCTGCGCAGGTTGTAGCTGAGCGGGATCATCGACGGCTACTCCACGCGCCGGAGCGCATTGACTACGGACAGACGCCCCGCCTGGATCGCCGGCACCAGGCCCGACAACGCGCCCAGCGCGAGCGCCAGCAGGAGCGCGATCGCGATCGTGGTGGGCTCGATGCGGAAGTACGGGAACATGGCGCCCATGTTCTCTTCGATCACCGCCGCCATGCCGTTGTTCACCAGCGGCCAGGCGATCGCCACGCCGATCAGGCCGGCGATCAGGCCCACCGTGATCGACTCGCCGATGATGAAGTAGCGGATGTGCCCTGGTGTGAAGCCGAGCGCACGCAGCGCGCCGTACTCCGAGGTCCGCTCGCGTACGCCCATCGCGATCGTGTTGGCGAGGATCATGGTCAGGATCAGCAGGATGATGATCGACACCACGTCGATCGCCTTGAGCACGGCCGAGAACATGCCGAGGAACGACAGGTTCATCGCGCGCTCGCTCATGGTGATGGTCTGGGTGTCGTACTGATCGAAGATCTTGTCGATCTGCGCGCTCACGTCCGCACCCATGCCGGGGCCATCGACGCGCGACGCCACCCAGCCGACCTGGTCCCTCAGCCTGCCCTGCAGCGTCTCGTTCACCAGCTGCCAGTGGAAGATCATCGACGACTGATCGAACGACTTGCGGTTGGAGGTGTAGATGCCGTCGACGTTGAACACCCAGTCGCCGGGGAAGATGGTGCCAGACAGCGTGTAGCGGTCGCCCACCTTGAGCCCGAGCTTGTTGGCCAGGCTGCTGCCGAAGATCGCGCCCTGACGGTCCTCCAGCCACTTCTGCTTCTGCTCCTCGGGCAGCTGCACTTCGTCGAACACCGTCAAGAAGCTCTTGGCATCGGCGGCGAAGTTCGCGAAGAACTCGTCCGGCGTCTTGGGGTCCTTGCCGCCGAACCAGTTCATCCAGGTGGCGTCCTTGATGCCCTTGACCTCGCGGATGTTCTCCACGTAGCGCAGCGGCAAGGTGATCACGAACGACTGCTTGTGGCGGGTCGCGATCCGGTCCTGCGCCGAGTACTCGGCGGCGATGTTCCAGGACGTGATCACGGTGCGCAGCAGCACGAAGGCGATCACCGCCACGGCGACACCGAGCACCGTCAAGCCGGTGCGAAAGCGATTGCGGAGCGCGTTTCTGGCCGCGAGCCCGAACAGCGTCATCGCTCCAGCTGCCCCTTGTTGAGCTTGTGGACCACGGACGCGCGCTGCGCCGCCTCGGGATCGTGCGTGACCATCAGGATGGTCTTGCCGTGATCCTTGTTGAGCTTGCCGAGCAGCTCGAGGATGTCGTCCGCGCTCTTGCGGTCGAGGTCACCCGTGGGCTCGTCCGCGACGATGATCTGTGGATCGTTCACGATCGCGCGTGCGATCGCGACACGCTGCTCCTGCCCACCCGAGAGCTGGCGTGGGTAGTGCCCGGTGCGATCCCCGAGCCCGACGACCTTGAGCGCGGTGTTCGCACGCTGCTTGCGCTCCGCCTTGCCGAGCTTGGTCAACAGCAGCGGCAGCTCCACGTTCTCCAGCGCGTTCAACACCGGCAGCAGGTTGTACTGCTGGAAGATGAAGCCGAGCGTGTTGGAACGGAACTTGGCCAGCTCCCCGTCGTTCAGACGAGTAAGGTCATGGCCCGCCACCACCACGGCGCCCGACGACGCACGATCGATCCCAGCGATCAGGTTGAGTAAGGTCGACTTCCCGGAGCCCGACGG
>DASUME010000465.1:0-3809 GCA_036277895.1 Polyangiales bacterium | reverse complement strand
GCGCATCATCGCCTTCAGGTAGTGCGCGAAGCGGGACGATGCGAACAGATAAGGAAGACGCGCGGACAGTTCTGCGTTGGCGGTTGCATCCGGGTCGTCGTAGACGGCGGGTTTCTGGAGTGACTGCGCCCCGATGAACGCGGCAAAGTCCGTGTTCTTCCGGTGGACGAGTGGCATGAAGCCGTTCTTGGCCAGCTCCGCTTCGCGGCGATCCGAGATGCCGATCTCGGTGGGGCACGCGATGTCGATACCTCCGTCGTCGGTGGGGAAGGTGTAGGCGGGCAGGCCTTCCACCGCGCCGCCCGACTCCACGCCTCGGATGCGGGTGCACCAACCATAGAGCTTGAAGGCGCGGTTGATGTTGAGCGCCATCGCGTAGGCCGCGTTTGCCCAGCAGAAGCGGGTGGCATCCGCGCCTGCGGTGTCTTCCTCGAAGTCAAACTCCTCGACCGGACTCGAGCGCTCGCCGTATGGCTGGCGAGCGAGGAAGCGGGGCATGGTGAGCCCGATGTAGCGCGAGTCCTCAGACTTGCGCAGCGAGCTCCAAGCCGCGTACTCCGGCGTGCTGAAGATGGCGGTGAGGTCACGGGGGTTGCTGAGCTCGCGCCAGGACTCCATGCCCATCACCGAGGGTGCGGCAGCAGCGATGAACGGAGCGTGCGCCGCGGCGGCGATCTTGGAGATCTCGCCCAAGGTCTCGACGTCCGGCGGACTGTGGTCGAAATAGAAGTCGCCCACCAAGCAACCATACGGATGGCCGCCAAGCACGTCGTACTCTTCTTCGTACACCTTCTTGAAGAGCGGGCTCGTGTCCCAGGCGGAGCCCTTAAACTTGCGCGCGATGGTGCGCAGCTCCGGCTTCGAGATCGGGAGCACGCGGATCTTGAGCATCTCGTCGGTCTCGGTGTTGTTGACGAGGTGGTGAAGACCGCGCCATGAGCCCTCGAGCTTCTGAAAGTCAGGGTGGTGCAGGATCTCGTTCAGCTGCGCGGTCAGCTTCTGATCGATCTCGCCGATCAGAGCCTTGATGCTCGCGACGGAGTCCTCGGACAGCAGGCGTGTGTTGCGCAACGCCCACTCGGCCAACGTGCCGACCGCCTGCTCGATGGCGTCCTTCTTCTCCGCGGTGGCAGGCCGGAAGCTCTTTTGGAGCAAGCCTGCAAAGGTCGCTTCGTGGCTCGACGGGCTGGTCGTCTTCGAGACCTCTTGCTGCGATTCCGCCATGGCTCAGCCTTCTCCCTGGGGTGCCGTCGAGCTCGTCTTGAGCCCGAGCGTTTCGACCAGCTGCTTGAGCCCATCGGGGTCGCGCAGCTTCTCCGCGAGCAGCTCTTCAGCTGCGGACTTTCCATCCATGTACGTGATCAGGTTGGCAAGCTGCTGACGTGCATGGAGGAGCTCGCGAAGCGGCTCGACCTTGCGCGCGATCGCGGCCGGCGAGAAGTCTTCGATACTTTCGAAGGTGATCGCCACGGGCAGCGTGCCCTCACCCGTCAGGGTGTTCGGGACGGTGATCGCAACGCGCGGCTTCATCGCCTTCAAGCGGTCGTCGAAGTTGTTGGTGTCGATCTCGAGAAACTTCCGGTCCTCGACCTTCGGCGGCGGTGCCTCCTGCGCGCCCAGCAAGTCCGCCATCACGCCCATCACGAAGGGAAGCTGTACTTTCTTCTGCGCTCCGTAGAGCTCGACCTCGTACTCGATCTGCACACGCGGCGCTCGATTGCGGCCGATGAACTTTTGTCCGCTCGTAGACATTGAAGCTCCTGTCTTCGCTGGTTGGCAGGGCGCGAGGGGCCGCGCTTACTGCGTGACGTCTGTGCCCGCCAAGAGCTCGACTTGCGGCAGCCCCTTGTCCGCGAGGTCGCGCACGATGTCGAGGAAGCTCATCTGCGCCAGGCGCTTTGCGCGCTGGATCAGCAACGGGACCGGGCTGGATGGCTCGACGCGCGCGTAGTACTCGCAGACCTGCTCCAGCAATACGAGGACATCTGCCCGCGTCTGCGCTCTTCCGAGGACTTGCAAGGTGTGAGCTGCAGCTGGAGACATCGTGCTGGGCTCCACGGTGTGTATGCCGCGCGAAATGAGCGCTTCATCGGGTAGCGGTGCGGCGACCGGCGGGCTCGGCGCGGGGAGGACCTGCTCGAGGACCTGCAGGAGCCCGTCGAACAGGCCTGTGGGGTGTTCGCCTTGCGGTGCGATCAGCGCACCTGCCTTCAGCGGCGCATACGCGCCGATTCGCTCGGCGACGTACGCGTCCATCCAACGGATGTCATCGCAAACCTGCCTGACGTTCGTCACTAGTGCAGCCAGTTGTTGCGCCTCGGCATGCGCGAGCGCGCTCTTCACGTGCGGACCTGCCGGTGCCGCGCCATTGGGACGTCCCGCGGGCGATCCCATGCCTACCAGTACATCGTTTAGGCTAAGCGCGCCCAGCTCCCGTGAACGCAGCACGATACTTGCGCGGAGCCGACTGACGATGTGGATGTTCCACAGCTCGCGCAGCGCGTTCAGGCGCACGTCGGCGTCGCGTCCCTCGTCTTCGAGTGCAGGATAAGCGTGCTCCCAGTAGCGCTCCAGCACGCCGCGTGCGAGCGCCACGGCGGAGGCGTAACCCGCGACTCCGCGCGTCTCGAGCAGGGCACGCGCCAACTGCGCGACGACGCGCACGTCCTTGGACTGCGCCAGCAGCCCGAGCGCCTGCTGCGTGATCTGCGGCCAGTTGCGAGCATCCGCGATGGTGACGCCCTTGAGTCCGGATCCTTCGGGCTCCTTCGCGGCCGCTTCCAGCGCGTACAGCTCGAGTGTCGACTCGAGATCCCGACCGCACGCGTCATCGGCTGCGACAGGGGCAAGGAGGGGCGCTACGTCGAGGCTGTCCACGGTCTTCGACCTCCGCGTCAGCGGGCCAAGAGAGCAATGCATTTGCACGATCGTGCTGGGGGCAGGCACGAGCGTCGCTCAGTGTTCGTGGGAGGTAGCTTCCTCAAAAATACGGAGCAAGCCAGTCCGCCTCATCCTTTGGGGTGACTGAGATGCGCTTCTACTCGTGCGCCGCCTCCATCTCTCGGCGCAGCGAGCCGATCAGCTGCTGGACCGTCTGCTCTCCGTTGGGCTCTCGCTGCGGCGATTGCTCGTCGACTTGAAGCGGGTGAAGCGCGCTCGCTCGCAGTGTGGTGTCGGCGAGCCAGAGTGGGATCGCAGCCGGAGGCGCGGCGGGCGCGATTAGTAGACGCGAAGCTCCGAGGCTCCAGAACGCACTCCCGGGTTGCTCGAGCGGGCTGAGCACACGCTGGACCACCGCACTCCAAGCCGCGACCTGCTCTACCGTCGAAACGGTACAGTTCAGGGCGCTCTGGCGCGGCCCCGCGCGCACGGCATCGAGACTTCGAAGCAGCGCGGCGCACGTGGGCCCCTGCTGCTCGCCACGCCCTAGCGACGATGCGGGAAGCTCGAGCGCGAGCTCGAGCTCGAGCTCGGCGCTCGCGATCTCAGCGGACGAGCACGGCGTCAGCGAAGCGAGCGCATCGCCGCGCGCGGTCGCATCGCCGTCATGCAGCGAGGCAACCAGGAGGCGAGCATCGTCACGAAAGCGTAGCCCGGCGAGCGCGAGTGCCGCGGCGGGTGCTTCGCGCGGCGCGTGACAGTAGACCGCGATCGGGAACGCCCGGCGCGCTCGATCGCGACTCGGCATGAGCAGCCCGACCAACGCGGCCGTCGGCGCCACGAACACGAAGGAGGTCTCCAGGCCAGGCCATGCTGCGTTGCGCTGCGCGAGCTGTTGCGAAGCTGCTTGCAGCCACTCGTCGAACGCC
>DASUME010000464.1:0-10415 GCA_036277895.1 Polyangiales bacterium | reverse complement strand
TCCGCCAGTTCGTGGCGTGAGGCCTCACTGGATCTGCGCGCGGATCTCGCCCGAGCCGCACGCGACGGTGTGGATGTTGACGTAGGCCTTGCCGGCTCTGAGCTCCGCGACGAACGCAGGGAACGATGCTGGCGCGGTGCCTAGCGCCTCGTACTGCGCCTCGGTCAAGACCCTTACGATCGGCGAGGCCAGCGGTTGACCGAACGGCAACACGAACGGCCCCGACGTTCCAGCCGCTCCGTAGTGGATGTGCCCGAGGGTCGCGATTCCGGACAGCCCCTCGTAGGCGATGTTGACGGTGATCGAGTCGCCGCCTGGGCTGAGCGTGACCGTGGCGGTGCCTGCCGCGCCTGCGCCGGCTAGCTCGCACGGAGGCACCTCGGCGGCCTTGGTCAGCGTCAGGTTGTACGTGGTGCCAGTCGCCGCGTCGCTGCTGGACGCGTCGGTGGGCACGGAGCTGTCGATCGATGCGTCGAGGCCGGCGTCGAGGCTGATCACGCTGGCGTCGCTGCGCGCGCCGCCGTCGCGGCCGGCGTCCGGGCTGGCGTCGACGAGCTCGAGGTCGTCGTCATCGCAGGCGGGCAGCAGCGCCGAGAGGCTCAGGCAAAGGAGCAGACCGGTGTTCTTGAAGTAGCTCATGCCGAACCTTACTGGCCCGACTCGTGCGCGCCAGCTCACGGCTGCATGAGACCTTCACGCAACATCGCGGCGCTTCGAGCGCTTGCGCTTGGCGGCGGGCAGCCAGCCTCCGGTCGCCTCCCGGAGGAACGCGAGGTCCAGCGTGCACATGCGCAGCTGCCCTACGCGCTCCTTCTTGACCACCCCAGCCTCGGCCAGGACCTCCCAGTGATGACACAGCAGCGCGATGCTGACGCCGAGCTCCTCGGCCAGCTGCGTGCCGGACTGCGCGCCGTGTTTCGCCAGCGAGTCGACGATGTCGACGCGGCGCGGATCGGACAGCGCCTTGAACACCTTGGCCCGCGCTTCCGCGGTCAGCTTGGCTTTCTTGCGCAACGGCATCGTTGCCATGGTAACGCGCGGCGCCGTAGTCGCCACTCAAACGCTGGCTTGAGTATTTGAGGATCCCTGGAGAGCAACCATGCACATCCTACGCGCTACGTTCCTTGCACTCGTCGCTATCGCAACAGCGAGTTGCGCTGACGCCGTGCAGAGCGCCCACGCGGCGCCGAGTGCGCCGCGCCCGAAGGTTACCGTCGCCCAACCGGCCGTCGCCTCGGTGGCCGACTACAGCGAGCACACCGGCCGCACCGAAGCGCCCGACGCCGTCGAGATCCGCCCGCGCGCCAACGGCTACCTGACCAAGGCCACCTTCCACGAGGGCGACCTCGTGAAGAAGGGCGACCTGTTGTTCGTGGTCGATCCGCGTCCCTACGAGGCCGCCCTGGCACGCTCCAGGGCAGAGCTCGGAGCGACGCGCGCCGACCTCGAGCTCGCGAACAAGGAGCTCGACCGCGCCAACCAGCTGTTCGGTCGCGGCACGATCACCCAGCAGCAGCTCGACGCGCGCACGGCGCAGGTCTCGCAGCTGGCTGCACGCGAGGCGCTCGCGAGCGCCTCGATCCAGGTCTCCGCGCTCGACCTGGAGTTTGCCCACGTGCGCTCGCCGATCAGCGGTCGCATCGGGCGCATGCTGGTCACGCCCGGCAACCTGGTCGGCCCCGCGCTGCCCACGCCGCTCGCGACCGTGGTCTCGATCGACCCGCTCTACGTCTATATCGACGTCGATGAGACGCGCGCGATGAAGCTCCGTAAAGAGGGCAGGGCGTACATCGCGTTCCCCGGCGAGGACCACTTCGATCACGAAGCCAAGATCGACTTCCTCGACAACCGCGTCGATCCCAACACCGGCACGCTGCGCGTCCGCGCGGTGGTCAGCAACAAGGACGGCCACCTCGCGCACGGCCTGTTCGCGCGCGTGCGCCTGCCCGAAGGAGAGGCGGCGCCCGTGATGATGGTCGCCGACCGCGCGGTCGCGACCGATCAAGACCGTCGCTACGTCTGGGTGATCGATCCGCAGGGCAAGGCGCAATATCGAGCCGTCACGCTCGGGCGCATGGAGGGCGGCCTACGCGTGGTGCGCTCGGGCCTGCAGGCCGACGACAAGGTCGTCGTGCGCGGCCTGCAGCGTGTGCGCGCCGGCACCGAGGTCGACGTCGAGCAAGCCTCGATGCGCGAGCTCGACAAGGCGACCGCGAGCGTGACGCCATGAAGCTCGCCCACGCCTTCATCGATCGTCCGATCTACGCAGCGGTGATCTCGATCATCATCTTCGTGGCGGGCGCGATCTCGATGTTCGTGCTGCCGATCTCCGAGTACCCGGAGGTCGTGCCGCCCACGGTCGTGGTGCGCGCGCAGTATCCCGGCGCCAACCCGAAGGTGATCGCGGAGACGGTCGCCGCGCCGCTCGAGCAGGAGATCAACGGCGTCGAGGACATGTTGTACATGAGCTCGACCTCGAACTCCGACGGCACGCTCACGCTCACCGTCACGTTCCGGCTCGGCGCCGACCTCGACATGGCGCAGGTGCAGGTGCAGAACCGCGTCGCCCAGGCGCTGCCGCGCTTGCCGGACGATGTGCGCCGCTTCGGCGTCACCACGCGCAAGACCTCGCCCGACCTGACCATGGTCGTGCACCTGTACTCGCCCAACAATCGCTACGACGAGACCTACCTGCGCAACTACGCGCTGCTGCAGGTCAAGGACACGCTGGCGCGCTTGCCCGGCATGGGCGACGTGCAGCTGTTCGGCTCCGGCGACTACAGCATGCGCGTGTGGCTCGACCCCGAGAAGACGGCCGCGCGCGGCATCACCGCCAGCGACGTGGTGCGCGCACTGCGCGAGCAGAACGTGCAGGTCGCAGCCGGCACGCTCGGTCAGCAGCCCTCCCCGCGCGATGCGCAGTTTCAGCTGAGCATCAACGCGCAGGGTCGCCTGACCACCGAGGACGAGTTCGGCGACGTGATCGTCAAGACCTCACCCGATGGGGCGCAGGTCCGGCTCAAGGACCTCGCCCGCATCGAGCTGGGTGCAAACAGCTACGCGCTGCGCAGCCTGCTCGACAACAACCTCGCGGTCGCGATGCCCGTGTTCCAGGCACCGGGCTCCAACGCGCTGGCACTCTCGGACGCGGTGCGCAGCACCATGGCCGAGCTGAGCAAGAGCTTCCCCGAGGGGCTCAAGTACGAGATCGTGTACGACCCCACCCGCTTCGTGCGCGCGTCGATCGAAGAGGTCATCCACACCCTGTTCGAGGCGCTCGCGCTGGTGGTGATCGTGGTGCTGGTGTTCCTGCAGACCTGGCGCGCGTCGATCATCCCGATCGCCGCCGTGCCGGTGTCGCTGGTGGGCACGTTCGCGGTCATGCAGCTTTTGGGCTTCTCGATCAACGCGCTGTCGCTGTTCGGGCTGGTGCTCGCGATCGGCATCGTCGTCGACGACGCGATCGTGGTGGTGGAGAACGTCGAGCGCAACATCGGGCTCGGCCTCTCGCCGCGCGACGCCACGCGCAAGGCGATGGACGAGGTGAGCGGGCCGATCATCGCGATCGCGCTCGTGTTGTGCGCCGTGTTCGTGCCGATCGGCTTCATCCCCGGCCTGAGCGGGCAGTTCTACAAGCAGTTCGCGCTCACGATCGCGATCAGCACCGTGATCAGCGCGTTCAACTCGCTCACGCTCAGCCCCGCCCTGGCCGCGCTGCTGCTCAAGGATCACCACGCGCCGAAGGATCGCCTGACGCGCTTCATGGACCGCATGATGGGCTGGTTCTTCCGGCCGTTCGACCGCGTGTTCAAGCGCGCCTCCGATGGCTACGTGGGCGTGGTGCGCCGCGTGCTGCGTCGCTCGGGCGTGGCCGTGGTGGCGTACGTCGCGCTGCTCGGTCTGACCTGGCTCGGCTTCGACAAGGTGCCGACCGGCTTCGTGCCCACCCAGGACAAGCAGTACCTGGTCGCGTTCGCGCAGCTGCCGGACGCAGCCTCGCTCTCGCGCTCGGACGACGTGATCCGCGAGATGTCGCGCATCGCGCTGGAGACGCCCGGCGTCGAGCACGCGATCGCGTTCCCGGGTCTGTCGATCGCGGGCCTCACCAACAGTCCGAACGCGGGCATCGTGTTCGTCGGGCTCAAGCCGTTCGAGGAGCGCACCACGCCCGAGCTCTCGGGCAACGCGCTGGCGGCCGAGCTGAACAAGCGCTTCGGCGCGATCCAGGACTCGTTCGTCGCCATCTTCCCGCCGCCGCCCGTACAGGGCCTGGGCACCATCGGCGGCTTCAAGTTCTACATCGAAGACCGCGGCGATCAGGGCCTGGAGGCGCTCTACGATCAGACCCAGCGCTTCCTCGGCGCCGCGTCCAAGGAGCCGGAGCTCGCTGGCCTGTTCTCGGGCTTCCAGGTCAACGTGCCGCAGCTGCACGCGGACCTCGATCGCGCGAAGGTGAAGTCGCACGGCGTCTCGGTGTCGGACGTGTTCGAGACCATGCAGGCGTACCTCGGCTCGGTCTACGTGAACGACTTCAACCGCTTCGGCCGCACCTTCCAGGTCACCGTGCAGGCGGAGTCGGATCATCGCCTGACGCCACAGGACATCACGGCTTTGCAGACGCGCAACGCCGCCGGGCAGATGATGCCGCTCGGCAGCGTGCTGAGCGTGCGCGCCTCCAGCGGTCCCGACCGCGTCACCCGCTACAACGGCTACCCCGCCGCGGAGGTCAACGGTGCACCCGCACCCGGCGTCAGCTCGGGGCAAGCCCTCGCCGCGATCGACAAGGTCGCGCAGGCCGAGCTCGCCGGCGGCGCGAAGTACGAGTGGACCGAGCTCACCTACCAGCAGATCCTTGCGGGCAACGCCACCGTGTTCGTGTTCCCGCTCTGCGTGCTGCTGGTCTTCCTCGTGCTCGCCGCGCAGTACGAGAGCTGGACGCTGCCGCTGAGCGTCATCCTGATCGTTCCGATGTGTCTGCTCGCCGCCATCTTCGGCGTCTGGCTCGACGGCTCGGACAACAACATCTTCACGCAGATCGGCCTGTTCGTGCTGGTCGGCCTGTCGTGCAAAAACGCGATCTTGATCGTGGAGTTCGCCAAGGACCACCAGGAGCAAGAACAGACCGACGCGCTGACGGCCGTGCTCGAGGCGTGCCGCCTGCGCCTGCGCCCCATCCTGATGACGTCGATCGCGTTCATCATGGGCGTCTGGCCGCTGGTCTCTTCGATCGGCGCGGGCAGCGAGATGCGTCACGCCATGGGCGTGGCCGTGTTCGCCGGCATGATCGGCGTGACGTTCTTCGGCCTCCTGCTGACGCCGGTGTTCTACACCTTGCTGCGCCGCAAGCGCAGCGCGCGCGTAGAGCGAGACGCACCGCACGACGCATCCTTCGCCCCCGCGGAGTAGCTTGACGCGGCGTGCGCCGGTCCACCCAGTGGCTGGGGTGAGGCGAGAGGTCCATACACCCCGCCCGCGTGATTTTCTTCGCGTGTCGTGTCGATCCGGCGGGAGCTCGTTCGTCGCCTCTGCACAAGCCCACAGAGGAGACCGACCATGAGCATCCAGAATACCGCTGACCTCACCGCCAATCGCTCGAACCTCAAGCGCAACCTCGGCTACTGGATCCCGACCGTGTTGCTCGCGTTCGGCATGGGCATGGGCGGCGTGTTCGACGCCCTGCAGACCCCGGAGGCGGTCGAGAGCGTGGGTCACCTCGGCTACCCGGCGTACTTCTGCATGTGGCTCGGCATCGCCAAGCTGCTCGGGGTGGCGGCGATCCTGATCCCCGGCAGCCGCACGCTGCGCGAGTGGGCCTATGCCGGCTTCACCTTCGACATCCTGGCCGCCATCGTCTCGGTGGCCAGCGTCGACCACACCAGCTCGCCCGCGTACGCCTTTGCGCTCGCGCTGATCTACTTCAGCCGCCGCGGCTGGCTCCGGCGCGAGGCGTGATAGCTTCCACGCGCGATGACGAACGAACAGCGCATCCTCGAGGTCGTGCGCGCGATCCCACGCGGCAAGGTCGCCACCTACGGGCAGGTCGCGGAGCTCGCAGGGATCGCGCGCGGCCATCGCATCGCGGCGCGCGCCATGAAGACCGCGCCGAGCGGGACGCCCTGGCAGCGTGTGCTCGGCAAGAAGGATGCGCGGCGCGCGCAGATCAGCATCCAGGATCCGGAGCACGCCACCCGCCAGCGCAAGCTGCTCACGCGCGAGGGAGTGCACGTCGACGCCGACGGCTTGGTCTCCCTGCGCGAGCACGGCTGGCTGCCAGCTTAGATCTTCAGCAGCTTGCCGACCTTCTTGCGGTCGGCGTCGAGCGCGAGGAAGCCGTAGAACGAGCCCGGCAGCACGCGCTTGAACAGCCACGGCAGGTAGATCTCCGCCATCGGTAGGCAGTACAGCCGGCCCTTCGCCACGGCCGCGAGCGCGATCCGCGCCACGTCCGACGCCTGCACCGGGTTGGACTGCATCAGCTTGCCGACCAGCTTGTGCGCGCTGTCGTCCGCCGTGCCGCGGCTGTTGTCCATGATGCCGGTCTTGAAGAACGACGGGCAGAGCACGCTGACCTTGATGTTCGCCTTCTTCAGCTCGGCGTACATGGTCTCGCTGAGCGCGATCACGCCCGCCTTGACCACGTTGTACGGCCCCATGCCGGGTGCCGAGAGCAGCCCCGCCGCCGAGCCCACGTTCAGGATGTGCCCCGCGCGTTGCGCCTTCATGCGCGGCACCCAGGAGTGACAGCCGTAGATCACCCCCATCAGGTTGATCTCCACCTGCCACTTCCAGTCCTGCAGGCTGATCTCTCCGACCTCTCCCGCGACGGCGACGCCAGCGTTGTTGACGAGCAGGTCGGTGCGGCCGCCGAACCAGCCATCGGCCACGATCGCGAGCCGCTCCACGGCCTCCGGGTCGCGCACGTCGACCAGCTCGACGCGCGCGTCGCCACCGGCGCGGCTCACCAGCTGGGCGGTCTCCTCGGCCGCCTCCTTGCGCACGTCCGCGATCAGCACGCGCGCGCCGGCCGCGCCCAGTTGTTCGCAGAACGCGCGCCCGAGGCCGCCGCTGCCGCCCGTGACCACTGCCGTGGAATTCTCGAAGGTCATGTGCGCTGACCTATCACGAGTCCCGCGCGCCCGATAGCGAGGCGCCTACTTTGGCCCGTGAAGCCAATGGATGATGACAGGTGACCGGAACCTTTTTACGCGAGCTCCGTAGGCGTACGCCTGCCCACCATGAAAGGCGCTGGATCTACGTCCCTTACGATCAGCTGACCGACCAACACGGTCCGCTCGCCGAGCATGCGCCCGAGGAGCTCGGCATCGTGATGCTGGAGAACCCGGCCAAGGCGCGACGGCGGCCCTACCACAAGCAGAAGCTGGCGATGGTGCTCGCGAACGGCCGGCAGTTCGCGCTGGAGCAGGCGGCGCGCGGCGTGGCGGTGCGCTGGGGCGTGGCAGACGCGCAGGGCTACGCAGGAACGCTACGCCAGCTCGCGCGCGAGCTCGGGCCGCTGACGATGATGGAGGCCGCCGAGCGCGAGCTGCGCGTGGAGCTCGCACCGCTGCTGGAGGACGGCACGCTGAAGGTGGTGCCGCATGCGGGCTGGCTCACCACGGAGGAAGAGTTTCGCGCCGCCTGTCCCGCGCCGCCGTGGCGTATGGACGCGTTCTACCGTGCGCTCCGCAAGCGCCGCGGCTGGCTGATGGAGAAGGGAAAGCCGCTCGGCGGCAAGTGGAGCCACGACGCCGACAACCGCAAGCCCTGGCACGGCCAGCCGGCCGCGCCCTCGCCGCCCCGCTTCGAGCCCGACGCGATCACGCGCGAGGTCCTGGAGCTGATCGAGCGCGACTTTCCCCAACATCCGGGACGGCTCGACGGAGCGCTGCCGAGCACGCTCGCCGATGCAGAGCGTCTGTGGAGCTGGGCCAAGGACGAGTGCCTGCCGCTGTTCGGTCCGTACGAAGACGCGATGTCCGATCGCTCGAGTGGACTCTTTCACACCCGTCTGTCCGCCCTACTCAACCTCCAGCGCTTGTCCGCTTCGCGCCTGGTCGAGGAGGCGCTGTCCCTGCACATCGACCTGCCGAGTCAGGAGGGCTTCCTGCGCCAGCTCGCGGGCTGGCGTGAGTACATGCGCCACGTGCACCGCGCGACCGACGGCTTTCGTACGCTGCCCAATCCGCGCGCCGGCGCGCTCAAGGGCCCGGGCGACGGCGGCTACGCCCGCTGGGCCGGCAAGCCCTGGCCCACACCGAGCGACGGCGACGGCGGCTCGAACGTGTCGCAGATGGTCGCGCACCAGCCGCTGCCGCCCGCGTACTGGGGCCGCGAGTCCGGCCTGCACTGCCCGGACAGCGTGGTGGAGCAAGTCTGGTCCGAGGGCTACAGCCACCACATCACGCGGCTGATGGTGCTCGCGAACATCGCCATGCTGCTCGACGTGTCGCCGCGCGAGCTCACCGATTGGTTCTGGGTCGCGTACGTGGATGCCTACGACTGGGTGGTCGAGCCCAACGTGCTGGCGATGGGTAGCTTCGGCACCGGCGACCTGATCACGACCAAGCCGTACATCGCGGGCTCCGCATACATCGATCGCATGAGCGACTTCTGCAAGAGCTGCCGCTTCGACCCGCGCAAGAACTGCCCGCTTACACCGCTCTACTGGGGCTTCCTCGCACGGCACCAGGGCGCGCTGCAGAACGTGGCGCGCATGGACATGCCGCTGCGCTCGCTGCACGCACGCTCCGCCCAGCTGCGCGCGCGCGATCGTCGCATGCTGACCTGGGTCCACGAGACCCTGGCCGCCGGCAAGCCCCTGCGCCCCGAGGAGGTGCCCTGAGTTAGTGGGGCAACAGCTGCTGCACGCGTGGGCAGGTGCTCTGGGCGGCGCTCATCAGGCCGAGCTGCATGCTCAGGTTGCAGGCGAGGTGCTGCACGGCGTACGAGCTCGGGTAGCGCTCGACCAGCGGCGCGATCTTGCCCCACGCGTTCTGCATGGCGCCGGAGTCGGCCTCGCTCTGCGCTGCGCTCAGCGTCTGCTGGTCGGCCGCCGGCAACATGGAGTCCGCGAGCGGCGCGGGCTTGGCACGGACGGCTGCGGCCGGCGCGGGCTCTGGCTTGCGGTCCAGCTGCGCGAGCAACTTCGCATGCTCGCCGGGCAGAAAGCGGCTCGCGTCCGCGCGCTCGACCTGTTGGCGCAGCAGCTCTGGCTTGTCCGCGTAGCGAGCCTCGAGGCCGCCGGCGATCAACGCCGCATTCGCGTCGCCGAACGCGGTCATACGATCGTCGTACGAAGCGTGCAGCAGATCGTCGGACTCGGGTGAGTGCAGGCCGCCCAGCGTGTGCGCCCACTCGTGCAGGAAGATCGCGAGCCGCTTGTGGTGCTTGCGGTGGGCGTAGATCTTCGCGCGCTGGTCTTCGCTGTGGGTGGGGAACGCGTCGTCGATCGCCTTGCGCTCCGCAAGATCTGCGACGTCGCGCAGCACGAAGTGCGAGGACACCAGGTGCGCCATGCCCAGCGTCTCGAACGAGCTCGAGTAACGCGGCGTGTCGCCGAGCACGCCGATCACCCACAGCTCGGACGAGCCGGTATCGAGCGCGGCGAGCTCGTCGAGGCACGCCGCCAGCTGCTCGCGGTCGCAGCGTGGCGACCACTCGCGCATGTCAGTCGGCGAGAGCTCGACCGCAAACGCGGGCCCGACCACGCTGGCCGTCGCGTCCACCAGGTCGCTCAGCGAGCTCTGCCACTGCGGGTGCTGGCGGCGGTAGTCGTCCGAGACATAGAACCGAACACGCCCGCTATACCGGATCGCCTGCTTCACGGTACTGCGCTGCCCGATGCGCGCACCCTCGGCGGCCTTCGCCCGCCTGTGACGCTCCATGATCGCCTGCGTCACACGATGGTCGTAGCAGCCGGCAACGGACAGTAAGGTCAGCAAGCTCAGAAATCGCACGGCGGGTTCTACGCGCGGCGGGATGCCACAGCAAGGTCGGGCCGCGCTGATTTTAGCGCGCACCGAGCGGGCTGTGACGGAGCGCTTCGACCGCCAGCTCCTGGAAGGCGGTCACGCGCCGCGGCACGTGCTTGCGCGCGGGGTGGACCAGGTAGACGGACCCGATGTCGTGCGACCAGCGAGGCAGCACGCGCACCAGCGTGCCGGCGGCCAGATCGTCGCCCACGAGGAAGGTGGGCATACCGCCGATCCCGATGCCCGCGCGGATCGACGCGCGCACGAAGAACATCTCGTCGCTCTCCACGCGCGGCACGAGCGTCATCCGGCGCTTGTTGCCGCGCTCGTTACCTGGCCAGGGAGCACCGCGAAAGTTGACGCACTGGTGCGCGGGCAGCTCGCCGACGCCACGGGGGGTGCCCGCACGCGCGAGGTAGCTCGCCGACGCGAACAGCTGAAACT
>DASUME010000463.1:0-8501 GCA_036277895.1 Polyangiales bacterium | reverse complement strand
GGCGTGGGCATCAACCTGCTCCCGCACGCGGCCAAGGAGCTGAGCGAGCTCGGACTGCTCGCGGAGCTTTCGGCGCTCGGTATCGAGACCAGCACGCTCAGCTACTACAGCAAGCACGGGCAGCTGATCTGGCAGGAACCGCGCGGACTGAGCGCGGGCTACCCGTGGCCGCAGCTCTCGCTTCACCGTGGTGCGCTGCAGATGCTGTTGTTGAGCGCGGTGCAGCAGCGGCTCGGACCTCAGGCGGTGCAGTGCGGGCTGCGCGCCGAGTCGTTCGAGCACAGCACCCGCGGCGCGCGCGTCATGCTGCGCGCGCGCGACGGAGCGCCGCAGCAGCACGAGGTGGACGTGCTGATCGCCGCCGACGGCATTCGCTCCACGCTGCGCAGCCAGCTGTACCCAGAGGCGCGCGATCCACTGCACTACTCGGGTCGCGTGTTGTGGCGCGGCGCAACCGAGTGCGCGCCGTTTGCAGACGGCCGCAGCATGTTCATGGCGGGGCACCAGGATCAGAAGTTCGTCGCGTACCCGATCTCGGGTGCCGCGCACGCGCGAGGCCGCTCGCTCGTCAACTGGATCGCCGAGCTGCGCGTGCCCGAGGCGCCGGCCAACGACTGGAATCGCCGCGTCGACAAGGCGGTGTTCGCGGGTGCGTTCGCGGACTGGAGCTGGGGTTGGATCGACATCCCCGCGCTGATCGCGCAGACGGACGACGTGTACGAGTTTCCGCTCGTCGACAAGGACCCGCTGCCGCGCTGGACGTTCGGCCACTTCAGCTTGCTCGGCGACGCCGCCCACCCACTGTACCCGATCGGCTCCAACGGCAGCGCGCAGGCGATCCTCGACGCGCGCTGCCTGGCCGACTGTCTGCACGACGCGCGCGACATCAACTACGCCCTGCGCGAGTACGAGGCCGAGCGCCTGCCCAAGACGGCCGCCATCGCGCTGCGCAACCGACTGAACGGGCCCGAGCAAGTCCTGCAGATCGTCGAAGAGCGCGCGCCGGACGGCTTCGCATCGGTCACGGACGTGATCTCGCAGCGGGAGCTCGAGGAGATCTCCCTGCGCTACAAGCAGCTGGCGGGCTTCGATGTGCGCGCGCTGCAAGCCATGGCGCGCGCATAACCGGTAGCTCCTCGGAGCGTGGGGCGGAAAAGAGGCGAGTACTGCTGGAGTGGGGCAAGCCTTCGGCGCGCTGCCAAGACCCCATGAGTCGATCACGCGCACGCGCACGGAGACGTATTCGTTGGTCGACTACGTTCTCCGTCGTGTTCGAGCAGGACGTGCTCGACGAGACGTAGTCGTCTTCGTGCGCGTGCGCGTGATCGGTCCACTCAGTCTTGCCGCGCAGGCTTCCCGCCTATCTCACTCGAGCAGTACAGCCTGAATTCTGCTCCACGACTTCCTACATCGCAGGCTTCACAGCGTTCCCCGAGATCTGGCGAACATCGACCCGCGAGTTCTGATCCCGCAGGGTCTCGGCGCGCTGCCAGATGTTGCGGCCAGCCTCGCGCGAGGCGCCGGCGATCGTGATCACGTAGCGCGAGCCGTGGGCATCCACGTTCACGTTGGCGACGCCAGCGACCTGGAACGGATCGTTGGCGCTGCCGCTCTGGTTCGCGGCGGAGTGGCAGGAGAGCACGCGCTCGAGGTACGGCGCGTTCCAGCCTTGCTGCGCGGGCACGTACAGGCGCGCGCCGGCGGTGTAGGTCAGCTGCTGCGTCGCGCGCGTGCGCATGTCGTTCAGCTTGTACGGCTCGACGCGCTCGACGCGCGGGAGCGCTTCGTTGCGCGCGAACTCGCGCTCGGCGGCGGACAGCTCACCGCACTGCGCGGTCGCGAGCTGCGCCTGCGAGGAGGTCTGTGTGTGGGCGCAGCCGAGCAGACTCGTCAGACCCGCTGCGGCGATGATCAGGTTCTTCATGGCTTCCTCCGGGGCAACGATGGAACGATTTCCAAACCGTTGCTGAAACATTGCCATTCAGTTTGCCTCGCAAAAGTGGCTGTTGCCCCGCCTTTCGCGCGCGCGAAGCACCAAACGTGAAATCGAGCAGAAATGTCTCACCGCCAGGATGCAGCGATGGCTGTGATCTCGGCAGACGCCCCTTCACGCTGGCTGCTCAGCGGTGTCGCCGCCATCGCGGCCCACGGCGCGGTGTTGTTGGTCACGCCTGACGCGCCTGTCGCTCCGCACACGACGCCCGCTCCGGTCTGGATGAGCCTCGTGGTCAGCGCGCAAACCAGCGCGAGCGCGGATGGTTCCGAGGCGGGAGCCGGTGCGCTTGCGCAATCGCCCGTTGCTCCAGCACGACGCCACGCGCACGTCGCTCGCCCCCGTACGTCGGCTGTCCCACACGTCGCCAGCCAGGAGCGCACGAGCGCCCCCGCGGAGGCAGCGGGTGTGGTTGCGGCGGGTGCGGTTGCGGCGGCCGAGCCCGCCACCGCGGTTGCTGCGGACGCGCCGGCTGGGGGCGCGCTCGCTGCAGGCAGCGGCACGGGGATCGGCGCCGGTGCCGGAGTCGGCGCCGGGTTCGGGGAGGGAGCGGGGCAAGCTTCCTCGGGTGCGGTGGTCACCCGGCCCGCGTTGATCGCCTCGCGCAACCCCTGCCTCGGGTTCTTCCCGGCCGGCGCGCAGGCCGATCACGGCAAGGTCCAGGTCCAGGTCCACGTGGATGAGACCGGGCACGCGAGCGCCAGTGCGATCGTCGTCGAGGCCCCGCTCGGGCAGGATTTCGGCCGTGCGGCCCGCGCCTGCGCAGCGGCTCTGCGCTTCGCACCCGCGCGCGACTCGCACGGCCTGGCGGTCGCCGGCGACGCCAAGCTCGAGCTGCACTTTCACCGCAGCTGAGCCTGTGCTTCAGTACCGACGATGGAGCTAGGGGAGCTCGCCGATGTCGGGCTGTGGTCGCGTGTTGGGATGGCGTTGTTGTGTGGGGGCATGGTCGGCCTGGAGCGGCAGGTCCGCGGCAAGCCCGCGGGGATGCGCACGAGCATCCTGATCTGCCTCGGCACCACCATGTTCGTGTACCTGAGCCTCGGCCTGCGCGGCGAGTTCGGCGGTGACTCCACGCGCGTGATGGCGCAGGTGGTCAGCGGCGTGGGCTTCCTGGGTGCCGGCGTGATCATCTCGCGCAACGGGCTCGTCACCGGCGTCACCTCCGCTGCCGTGGTCTGGGTGCTCGCGGCCGTGGGCGGCGCGATCGGCGCGGGCCGCTACGGCGTGGCGCTCGCGACCTCGGCCTCCACGGTGGGCATCCTGGTTGGCGTGGAGCAGCTCGAGAAGGCCTTCGAGCGCCTGCTCAAGCGCGGCGTACACGCGGACAACCCCACCTCGTCGACGCCCGGCGTCATGGAGGGCGACGAGGCGTTCGAGGCCACCATCCTGCGCCATCGCTCCAGTGGCGCCCCGCCACCCGACAAGAAGTAGATGTCGCGGCCCGAGATCGAGCGCGCGCTGCGCTTCATCGCGGCTCACCTCGACCGGCCGCTGCGCGCGGCGGAGGTGGCACGCGCCGCGCACCTGAGCGAGTTTCACCTGCACCGCGTGTTCCACGCCGAGGTGGGCGAGTCGCTCGGGCGCTTCATCACGCGTCGTCGCCTGGAGCAGGCCGCGCTCCGACTCGCGTACGAGCCGGACGTGCCGATCACCGAGATCGCGCTCGGCTCCGGCTACTCGTCGAGCTCCAACTTCAGCAAGGCGTTCAGCGCCTTCTTCGGCGTCAGCCCGTCGCGCGTGCGCGAGCCCGCGGACCTGCCGGTGAGCGTCAGCAAGCTGGCGACGGAGTACGCAAAAAAGTTCGTACCCGAATCATTGTTCGCATTGCCGGCGACGCGCGACTCCCAGGAGCGAGCGCGGGTGGCGGCGGAGTGGGACCGGCGCGTGCGCTTCGAGGACACGGCCGTGCGCTCGTTCGCGTGTCTGGCCAGCCCGGCCGGCTACGACCTGGAGGCGATCGAGCAGACCTGGCATGCGCTGATCCGGCGTGCGCGCCAGCTCGGCCTCGCCGACGACGCGGTCGACGCCTGGGCGGTCGCGCACGACAGCCCCGAGCTCACCGCCCCGGAGCTGTGCCGCTACCACGCGTGTGTGCCGTGCGCGCCCGACGTCGCGCTGCCCGCGCCGCTGTTCCGCGGCGCGATGGCGGCCGGCCGCTACGCGGTGTTCTACTACCAGGGCCTCGCCGCGGAGCTGGGCCCCGCGTATCGCAGCATCTACTCGTGCTGGTTCCCGGAGATCTCGACGACGCGCTGACGCTCAAGTCCGTGACCGCCGCGCGCGGCATGAACGGCCCGATCTACTACGACAACGACGGCGTCAGCGCGATCAAGGGCGACAGCTACGCCGGCTTCGATCAGCACTACGAAACGCAAGAGCTGACGATCAACGGCGACTACGATCGGCTCAACTTCGTGGGCGGCCTGTACTACTTCCACGAGTACTTCCACAACCACCGCCTGAGCCAGGCTGCGTCGGCGCCGGTCGATAACGTCGGCGTCATCAGCCAAGTACGGCGCCTACAACCCGCCGCGCACGATCATCTTCTTCCTCAACCTCGGGAAGATCTGAGCCGGCGCGGGCTCAGGCCGCGTGCTTCTTGCGGTACGCCTTTTGGCAAGCGAGCGCTATCGTGGTCAGGCGCAGCATGCGCATGTCGCCCACGGGCGTGCCGATGCCGGCGTTGACCACGAACGCGAAGCCCGCGTTGTGGTTGGGGCTCGCCCAGCCGCCGGAGCCGTTGTAGCCGGAGTGCCCGAACGCATTGCGGACCAGACCGCGCGTGCTGAACACGCCGTGGTAGCCGAGCCGCCAGCGCATCGGCAGCACGAGCACGCCGTCGGGGCGGCTGGTGTGCACCTGGGTGGCCTCGCGCAGCGTCTCCTTGGAGACCACGCGCGTGCCGTCGAGCGAGCCGCCGTTGGCCAGCGCGGCGTAGAATCGCGCCAGGTCGCGCGCGGCGAACACGCCGTTGGCCGCGGGGATGCAGGCGCCGAGCACCTCGGGCGACGAGAAGTCCCACTTGTTGATGCCGGTGGCGCTGAACGAGTTGAACATACGCTCGGGGCTCATCGGGATGCCGACCAGGTTCAGCCCGCGCGCGATCAGCTTCATGCGCTGCTCGCGCTGCTGGGCGCGTGCGCGCGCCCGCTCCTTGTCGAAGTTCTCGCGGCGCGGCTTCACGATGATGCGCGCCGTACGCGCGATCACCTCGGGCGGAGCCCCGAAGTAGAAGTCGCGCAGACCGAGCGGCTCCGCGATCTCGTCGCGCACGAACTGCCCGACCGACTTGCCCGAGACGCGGCGCACGATCTCGCCGATCAAGTGGCCGAACGTGATCGCGTGGTAAGCGTGGTAGCGGCCGGGTGCGTGCGCGGCCGGAGCGCGCTCGAGCGCCTTGATGGTCGCGTCCCAGTCGAGCAGCACGTCCGCGTGATCGATGATGGTGCGCACCGCGTGCAGGCCGGCCGAGTGCGTCAGCGCCTGGCGTACGGTGATCGTGCCCTTGCCGTTCTGCGCGAACTCCGGCCAGTAGTGGGCGACCGGCTTGTCGTACTGAACCAGGCCGCGGTCGCGCAGGATGTGCAGCGCGCTGGCGACCACGGGCTTGCCGGTGGAGTACGAGAGCGCGGGCGTGTCGCGCTCCCAGGCTTCGCCCTCGTTGTTCTTGGCGCCGCCCCACATGTCGAAGACCAGCCGGCCGCGATCGTAGAAGGAGAGCGCCGCACCGCCGAACGGAGGTGCGCTCAGGATCTCCTCGAGCTGACGGGCGAGGGCTTCGAAACCAGGCTCGTGACTACCTTGCAGCATCGCCGCGACAGTAGATCAGCCGAGGCGGTCGCGGTAGCTGTCATATCCGAACTGTTTAACTAGCTCGTAGCGATCGTCCGCATGACGCAGCGCGATGCTCGGCATGCGTACGCCGTTGAAATTCGACGTCTTCACCATCGTGTAGTGGCTCATGTCGAGCAGCACGATGCGGTCGCCGATTGATAGCTGGTGGTCAAAGGAGTAGTCGCCGACGACATCGCCCGCGAGACAGGTCAAACCTCCGAGTCGATAGGTGTAAGGTTTCTCGCCAGGCTCTCCCGCGCCGACGATATCGGGGCGGTAGGGCATCTCGAGCGTATCCGGCATGTGCGCCGTGGCGCTGGTGTCCAGGATGGCCAGCGGCATCTCGTTGTGCACGAGGTCGAGCACCGTGGCGACCAGTACGCCGGTGCGGATCGCGATCGCCTCGCCCGGCTCCAGGTAGACCTGCACGCCGTACCGTTGCTTGAACGAGCGCACGAGCCGGATCAGTAGCTCGGTGTCGTAGCCGGGCTTGGTGATGTGGTGGCCGCCGCCGAAGTTCACCCACTTGAGCCCGGACACGTACTTGCCGAAGCGCTTCTCGAAGGCCGCCAGCACGCGCTCGAGGGCGTCCGAGCCGAGCTCACAGAGCGCGTGGAAGTGCAGGCCCTCGATGCCCTCCAGCAGCTCGGGCTTGAACTCGGACTCGATCACGCCGAGCCGCGAGCGCGGGGCCGACGGATCGTACAGCTCGACGGCGACCTCACGCTGCTGCGGGTTGACGCGGATGCCGCACGACGCCCCCGCGGCGCGCGCGATCGGTCCCAGCCGCTGCCACTGCGAGAACGAGTTGAACACGATGTGGTCCGACCACTTCAGGCACTCGCGTAGATCCTGCTCGGTGTACGCGGGCGCGTAGCAGTGGACCTCGCCGCCCTGCAGGTACTCGCGCGCGAGCTGCGCCTCGTGCGGGCTGCTGGAGGTGGCGCCGCTGAGGTACTTGGAGACGAGCGGGAACGTGCTCCAGGTGGCGAAGCCCTTGAGCGCGAGCAGGATCTTGCAGTCCGCTTCCCGCTGCACGTGCGCGAGCAACTTGAGGTTGTCTTCGAGGGCGGGCAGGTCGATCACCCAGCACGGCGAGTCCGGTGCCTTGACGGGATCGACGGCGAGCATGCCTTTGTTCGGACGCGAGCTCATGGCCGCTAGATAAAGCGCGCCTCTGTCCAGCGCCAGTCGAGCGGGCGCTCGGGCCGCGCGCGCAGATCACGTTGGCACGCTCTGACGCACGGTGGGACAGCCGCGGCACGCCCGAGCGACCAGAACGTGGCCGTGTTGTCGCGAAAACGTGGGTGGCACGTCCGGTGCTCAGGCTTTCGACGTGCGCGCTTTGCTCCCACTTGCTCTGTCTCTCGCCTGGTCGGCCCCGGCGCTGGCCTGCAGCCCGCAGCCGGTGCTGCGCCCGTACGTGGGCAAGCAAGTCGCGCAGGGGGCGGTCGTCGGCTTCGCGGAGTGCAGTGTCGACTGCTCGCGGCTGCGCGTCAGCGTGACCGACTCCGAGGGCGTGGCGGTACCCGGCGAGGTCGGCAACGACGGTGCCCACTACTACTGGAAGCCGACGCAGACGCTCACGCTCGGGCAGAGCTACACGCTGGTCGGAGAGACGGCGGGGCTGGTCGCGCAAGGCTCGCTGGGCGGCACGTTCGAGGTCGTGGCGCGCGTCGAGCCCGCGCTCGAGAGCGTGGGGTTCTCCGTCGGTGCGCGGCTGGTCGACACCGGGAAGGCGTGCTGTACGAGCTCTCCACCCCCGCCTGGCGCGTGCGTGCCGACCTGCACGGTGACGAGCCGGCGAGGGCAGGTTCGCGCGGCCGTGTCGGTGCGCGGTGCGGAGGCGCTGAGTAGCCAGTACACGTTCTGGGCGACGATCTCCGACGGAACCTACGAGCATCGCTCCCCACTGCGCGCGTTCGACGGCTTCGCGCTCGAGCAGGAGCAGACCACGCTGCAAGGGCGCTACTGCCTGCGCGTGGAGGCGGTCGCGCTGGCCGGGGAACAGAGCGTGCTGGTGCACGAGGAGTGCAAGGACGTAGACCTGCAGCTGCCCGAGGGCTGGACGGCGACGCCGGAGAGCATCGCGAGCTTTCAGGCCAACTGCGGGCCGCGCGATGCGGGCGCGAAGCGAGACGCGGCGGTGGTCGACGCGGGCGTGGCGATCGCTGACGCGAGCGCGTTGGGCGCCGAGCGCGACGCGGCCGAACCGTACGAAGGACCACCGAGCGCGGGCGGTTGCCAGCTGCGCGAGGACCATGCGGGAACACTGACGACGGTGCTCATTCTGCTCGGTCTCGCTGCGAGTGGCAGCCGGCGGGCGTCGCGTCGTGCGAGGATGCCGCGCCGACACGAACGCGAGGATGCTTGATGCGCTGGCTCTTGGTGACGTTGCTTCTGCTACCCGTGACTGCACATGCCACCGTGGTGCTCGACGAGATTGCGAGCGTCAGCGCCGAGGTCCCCACGGGTGGGGTGATCGTGATCGCGGGGCTGTGCTCGGACTTCGCGGCGAACGTCTGCAAGTGGCGCCAAGCGCCGCGCGTGGAGCTCCCCGACGGCACGCCGGTGCCAGGCCGCATCGAAGCCACGGGCGAGCTCATGGAGTCGCAGCCCTGGGTCGCGTTCTTGCCCGATCCAGCGCTGCCGCCCGGCAGCACCGTGCGTG
>DASUME010000462.1:0-3184 GCA_036277895.1 Polyangiales bacterium | reverse complement strand
GGGCCCATGGATGTAGCTCTCCAGGCCCGAGATCAGCTCTTCCTGCTCGTGGAGCTGCGCCTTCACCGCGTCGCCCACGCTGACCATGCCGATCAGCAGGCCGTTGTCGAGCACGGGCAAGTGACGAATGCGGCGATCCGTCATCAGCTGCATGCACTGATCGACGGTGTCGTGCAGGCTCACCGAGCGCACGGGGCTCGTCATCACCGCGGCGATGCTGGTGTCGCGCGTGGAGCGCCCGTCCAGCATCACGCGCCGCACACAGTCGCGCTCCGAGATGATCCCGATCGGCGTGCCGCTCTCGACCACCACGATCGCGCCGACGTTGCGCGTACACATGATGCTGATCACATCGTGCACGCTGGCGTCCGCGCCCACCGTGAAGACGTCCCACCCCTTTTGGTTCAACAAGTCCTCGACAGTGCGCATCTCCAGCCTCCCCGTTCTTCGCGACGCGCACGAGGCGCCCCGCGGGCTTACGAAACCGTACATGAACGGTGCCCGCGAAGGCGTTGCCTGACAAGGCCAGAATGAGTCGGTCTGCCCCGTCTACCCCAGCTGGGGACAGACAGTAAGGCGTAGATCCGTAGTCAGATCACGTCCCAGGGGTAGCCTTCACGCTCGACCGCCAAGTCGCCGAGCGTCTTGATCAGCTCGTCTTCGTTGTCGTCGATGCGCGCGAAGTTGCGGTGGATGCGTACGCGCGCCTGGCCCGCGAACGAGCGCAAGATCGCGGTCTCACGCTCGACCGCTTGCACTCCCTGCTTGGACATCCCCGTGCTCACGCGGCTCAGCATCGCGGCCAGCACGAACAGGTCGATCATGATGTCCGCCAGCCGGCGCGTGGCGAGCTGCTTGTTGATGATCGAGCGCCCGTGCTTGCGCAGGATGCGGTCCGCACCTTGCGCGAGCTCACGCACGGACTCGTCGAACAGCTCCGCCACGTCGCGCAGCGGCTCCGGCACCGCGCTCAGCTTGCGGCGCTGCGTGATGCCACGCAGACCCGCCTGCTTGAGCGCGTAGCCGCTGAGCACGCCGAAGCCCTTGATCGGATCGTTGAACGCGCCCTTGAGTCCGCTGGAAAGCTCCGCCAGCTGGCTGCCGACGTCGCTCATCGCGGTCAGCGCGATGAACAGGCGCAGGATCTCGTTGGTGCCTTCGAAGATGCGCATGATGCGTGCATCGCGCGCCACCCGCTCGTAGGGCAGCTCGCGCATGTAGCCCACTCCGGCCGCGATCTGCAGCGCCTCGTCCGAGACGCGGAACAGGGCCTCGCTCGCGAACACCTTACTGACCGCCGCCTCCACCGCATAGTCTTGTGACTTACTGTCGATCATGTGCGCGACGAGATTGACGACTGACTCGGCCGCGTAGCAGTCGACCACCATACGCCCCAGCTTCTGCTTGATCAGCCCGAAGTCGGAGATCGGTTGTCCGAACTGTTTGCGGTCGCGAGCGTGCTTCGCGGCCAGCGAGATCACGTTCTTCATCGCGCCCACGCTGCCGCCGCCGAGGCCGGTGCGCCCGTTGTTCAGGATCGCCATCGCGACCTTGAAGCCCGCGCCCACGTCGCCCAGCACGTGGTCGAGCGGCACCTTGGTGTTGTCGAAGCTGACGGTGGTCGTGGAGCTGGCGCGGATGCCCATCTTGTCTTCGTGCGGGCCGGCCGAGATGCCGCCCATCTCCGGGGTGACCAGGAACGCCGTCATGCGCCCCTTGCCCTCGCTGGTGGTCTTGGCGAAGACGGTGAAGAAGCGCGCCATGCCTCCGTTGGTGATCCAGAGCTTCTCGCCGTTGATCACCCAGTGATCACCCTGTAGCTCGGCGGTGGTGCGGATCGAGCTCGCGTCCGACCCGGAGCCGGGCTCGGTCAGGCAGAAGGCGGCGATGCGCTCTCCTGTCGCGAGCTCGGGGTAGTACCGCTCGCGCTGCTTCGGGGTGCCGAACAGCAGCAGCCCGCGCATGCCGATCGAGCTGTGCGCGCCGATCGTGACCGCCACCGAGGCGTCGTAGCGCGCGACCTGCTGCAGCGTGCGACTGTAGGCGGCGCTGCCGAAGCCGAGGCCGCCTTGCTCCTCCGGGATCACGAGCCCGAACAGACCAAACTCTTTCAGCTCTTCGATGAAAGAGTCCGGGAACTCTCCCTTGGCATCCCAGTGGCGAAAGTCACTGGCGTGTTTCTCCATCAACGTGTCCACGGAGCCCAACACGTCGCGCAGGATCTCCTTGTTGGAGTCCGGCAGCTCTGGATAGGGAAGAATCAGACTTTCTTCGATGTCTCCCATGCACAAAGCACGCAAGAAACTTGGCTGAGGCTCTGCTCGTTCCGCCATGGAGTCCTCCGAGTCGTGGGCACTACGCCGCGCTCGATCCAACATCCCCGCCCCTGACGCGCCGCGCAAGGAATGGTTGCACATGTGCGAGCTGTGCCGAGACACGCGTGATTTCGCGGCGTCAGCGCTGGCGTTTCGGTGACGTTGTCGTCACCGAGCCGGATATGGTGACCAGCTCGATATTATTTCTGGTAACGAATCCGCGCTTCGCGCGTTACTAAGAAGACCTAACCAAGAAATGTGAGCGATGAGCGTTGCCCGCCTATCTCGCGGGTCCACTCGATCGCTTGGAAGGAGTCTGCATCATGTCGAAAGTTCGTTGGGCCGCTCTGGTCGCGCTGGCACTGCCGGCATGCGCGACCGCTGGCCAGACCGCGTTCAACCACCCCGCAGGTCAGGCTGCACAGCCCGGTAGCTGGCAGACCACACAGGCGCAGGCGCACGCCGACTTCGTGAAGCACGACGGCCCGCGCGGCCAGGCCGAGCAGCCGTACGCGTGGGTCGGCAGCCAGCCCGTCTACCCGCGCGATCAGCACCGCCTCGCGCAGGACGGCCAGACCTACGCCGGCGGCCGCGCCGGACAGCCCGGCAGCTGGACGCCGAGCGAGGTCAACACCTGGGCCCTGCAGATCGCGCAGAACGACAGCACCAAGGCCAAGCAGTAAGGTCTGCAGACGCGTCTGCGCATGGAGACGCGTTGAACGCAGACGGCCCGCGATCACTCGCGGGCCGTCTGCGTTTCAGAGCTTCGTCAGATCGAGAGCGCGCCGGTGCGCAGCAGGTACGCCAGGCGCTTGCGCTGCTCTTCGTCGAGCGCCGCGTGGATCTTGCGCAGAGCTGCCGCCACCGCG
>DASUME010000461.1:0-19551 GCA_036277895.1 Polyangiales bacterium | reverse complement strand
ACATCCTGCGGCGCGGAACACCAGAAAAATAGACGTTTGACCCCAGAGACCAGCCGGTAAGGTCGCGGAAATCAGGAACGACTCCTTGCGCTCTCTCTACCGTGTGGCAGTTAGTTGGCAACCGCGCGGTAGGCGCTTTGTAGCCACGCGCGCATAGACGGGCAGGAGAGGGCAATGCCGGTTTCGAATCGCCACATTCTCGAGCAGGGGCCTGCGCTCACGGCTCTGGGTCGGGTCGCACTGACCACCCTCGAGCAGCAGCTGCTCGGCAAGAAGCCCAGCAAGAAGGCGCCGCAGCTCCCGGGCAAGAAGATCGAGGTCACGCTGCCGCCGCGCAGCGCGGCGCTGATCGACGACTTCGTGAGCAACGTGGGCGGGGACCCGAGCGCGTACCGCGGCACGCTGCCGCCGAGCTTCTTCCCGCAGTGGGGCTTCGCCAGCGCGAGCCGCGCGATGGAGGGCGTGCCCTACCCGATGTCGAAGGTGCTCAACGCGGGCTCCAATTTCACCGTCCATGCGCCGATCCCCGCGGGCGAGTCGCTCAACGTGAGCGCGCAGCTGGTGAACATCGACGACGACGGCCGGCGCGCGATCCTGACCACGCGCGTGATCACGAGCACCAAGAGCGTGAAGGACGCGCTGGTCGCCGACATGATCACGCTGATCCCGCTCAAGCGCGACAAGAGCGAGAAGAGCAGCGCCAAGAAGGAGCAGCCGTCGGTGCCGGTCGATGCCGAGGAGCTCACGCAGTTCGAGGTCGGTCCCTGGGCCGGGCTCGACTTCGCCAAGCTCACGGGCGACTTCAACCCGATCCACTGGATCCCGCCGGCCGCGCGCGCGTCGGGCTTCAAGAACGTCATCCTGCACGGCTTCGGCACGATGGCGCGCACGATCGAGGGCTTGAACCAGACCGTGCTCGGTGGTGACCCGCTGAAGTTGAAGAAGTGGAGCTGTCGCTTCACCAAGCCGCTGGTCTTGCCCGCGAAGGCGAGCCTGTTCGTACGCGGCAACGAAGTCTACGTCGGCATCGCCGCCGGCGGTCCCGCCTACCTGGTGGGCGAATACGGAACCTGAGCGTTAGCTCGTCGCTGCAACGTTTCGTCACGGAGATGTCCATGTCTGATTTCCTTCTCGACCTGTCCAAGAACCCGACCGCGAAGAAGTTCATCCAGGCCGCTGGCCTTCCGATCCCGCTGCCCACGCCGCTCGATCGCCCGAAGGGCCCGACCACGGAGCAGGTGCTGCGTGACAAGGTCATCCACGTGGCGGGCGAAGGCCAGCTGACGGACGCGCTGGCCGAGATCCTCGCCGTCGCGGGCGCCAACTCTGCAGTGGTCGGCGACAAGCTGCTCGCTGCGTTCGCCAAGCCCGGCGAGAAGTACAACCGCCGCCCGCGCAAGATCGCGGTCGACGAGGTCGCCGAGGGCGAGAAGATCAACGGCCTCGTGTTCGACGCCACCGCACTCGAGACGCCGGAAGACCTCAAGGCGATCTATCAGCACTTTCACGCGCGCGCGCGCGCGTACGCCAAGTCGGCTCGCGCCGTGATCATCGCGCGCCCGTTCGATCAGGCGAAGACGCCCGAGCAGAGCGCCGCGCGCTACGCGGTCGAGGGCTTCATCCGCAGCCTGGCCAAGGAGATCGGGAAGTTCGGCGCGACCGCAAACGTGATCTTCGTCGAAGACGGCGCCGAGGATCGGCTCGCGCCAGTGCTGCGCTTCCTGCTCTCGAGCGCGTCCGCGTTCGTGACTGGCCAGCCGCTGCGCGTCTCGAGCAAGGCCAGTGGCTCGGTCAGCAGCGACTACGCGCGCCCGCTCAGCGGCAAGGTCGTGCTCGTGACCGGCGCCGCGCGCGGCATCGGCGCGGCCACGGCGGAGATCCTCGCCGGCGAAGGCGCCAAGGTCGTGATCCTCGATCGCCCGGCGGACGGTGAGCCCGCTGCGGAGACCGCCAAGAAGATCGGCGGCACCGTGCTGCTCGCGGACGTGTCCGACAAGGCGGCGCCCGCGCAGATCGCGAAGTTCCTGCAGGACAAGTTCGGCGGCGTCGATGTCGTCGTGCACAACGCCGGCATCACGCGCGACAAGCTGCTCGCGAACATGAAGCCCGACGTCTGGGACAGCACGATCGAGATCAACCTCGCCGCCGTCGCGCGTATCACCAAGCACCTGGTGGACGAGGGCGTGCTGCGTGACGGCGGTCGCGTGATCGCGCTCAGCTCGATCGCGGGCATCGCCGGCAACAACGGCCAGACCAACTACTCGGCCTCGAAGAGCGGCATCATCGGGCTGATCAGCGCGCTGGCGCCCACGCTCGCGGCCAAGGGCATCACCGCCAACGCGATCGCGCCCGGCTTCATCGAGACGCGCATGACGGCCGCCATCCCGGTCGCGATCCGCGAGGTCGCACGCCGGCTCTCGGCGCTCGGCCAGGGCGGCCAGCCGAGCGACGTGGGCCAGGCGATCACGTTCCTGGCCACGCCCGGCTCGCTCGGCATCACCGGTCAGGTGCTGCGCGTGTGCGGCGGCGCGTTCGTCGGCAAGTAAGGTCCGGAGCGCGCTACTGCGGCGACGGCAGACCGACGGTCAGACCGTACCAAGGCTCGGAGATCTCCGCGGTCCAGCGAATGGTCGTGAACGTGCCCTTGAAGCGGATCGAGCCGTTGGACTCGCGTCCCGCGAGCTTGTTGTCCGGCAGGTGCTTGAGCTCCTGAGCTTCGGGATAGAAGCCAGGGCCGTAGCTCAGCAGCTCGAAGTCGTCGTCGAAGCGGCACACGGTCGTGGTGTCGATGCTGCCGAGGCTCATGATCGCCAGCACCGGATCCTTGACCGGCGTGGAGAACGTCAGCGTGTGCACGCTGTTGTTGCCGCCGGCGAGCATGATCAGCTCGGTCTCGGGGGGCGAGTTCGGGACCGCGACGCTGGTGTACGCGGTGCCGGGCACCCAGTACGGGATGCCGCCGTCGATCTGCGCGTTGTCGAGCCCACCGCTGTAGGTGAGCGCGATGCCGCCATCGACGCCGCTGATCGCGAGCTGCGCAGACGCGCTGCCTTGCGCAGTGACGGTGGCCGCTGTCCAGTCAGCCCATACATGCTGCTTGGCGGGTGGCTCGGCGTCCGGTACCAAGTCCACGCTGGCGTCGAAGTCCGTCCAGTTGGGATCGTAAGGTTTTACAGACGCGTCGGGGCTGCCGCCGTTTCCCTTGTCGTCGTCGTCGCCGGCGCTGCTGTCGTCCGAGCAGCCTGCAAGGACGCTGCAGAGCGCAAACGCGCGCACCGCGGTCCGCAAAGAGACCGATTTTTGCTGAAGCAAGCGTGCTCCTGACTCGTGCGCGGGGTTGAGGTGCGCACCAATCGCACAGCTTACGTGATGAGCTTACCCCCGCGCCAACCGTAAGGCGTCAGAGGCACGCATCCGGTAGGCAGGCTTTCGATGTATAGTCGCCCACGGTGACCGGCGCCGATGTGCCGTCGGCGTTCGGGATATCCAGGACGCGGCAGCTGAAGCCGTCCTCGCAATCTTGTCCGCGCGAGCAGTCCGGCATGCAGCGCGCGACGCCGGGGCGGCTCTCGAGGCTGACGCACCACGCGCCCGCGCTGTCGGGGCTCGAGGTGCCGCCCGCGCAGTTCTGCGTGTACTGGCAGACGTCGCCCAGACCCCCCAGCGGCTCCTCGGTTCCGGCGCGCGGTCCGCAGTCCGCGCAGTCCGTTCCCCAGCTGCACTGCGCGGTGTACGAGCTGAAGGTGTCGCCGTCGTCGCACACCCCGTCGCCGGTGACATTCGCGCCGTTGAACATGCAGGTGTTGCTGCACGCGATGCCGGCGCAGTCGGGCTTCACGCCGTTCGGGCACACGAGCGAGCTCGTGCAGGCGAGGAAGCGCACGTCGTTGCAGCGCTTGGTGAGGCACGCGAGGTCCTCGCCGCCGGTCGTCAGCATCGGGCACTCACTCCTGCAAGTGATGAGCACGTCCGCTCCGTCACACGAGCCGGCGGCGCACTGGTAGCCGGCGCAGAATTGGCTCGTGCGCTGGCAGTTGAGCTGACAGCGCCGGCGGCAGACTGCCTCGAACGTCAGCATTTCCGGGTTCGGTACGGACGCGGTCTTGATCGCCTCGCAGAAGATCGGGGTCGGCGCAGCCACACCACCTGGCAGCACCTGCGGCGTGTCGCAGAAGTTGATGCAGGTGTTCGTCTGCAGGTCACACAGCGCGCCGGCCTCACACTCGCCGCACGGCGTCTGCGCGCCGCCGGACTTCACGCAGATTCCATCGACCAGCACCAGATCGTACAGACACGGAGAGCCGCTGGGGCGCGGCGCGCTGTTCAAGCAGCCGGGCGTGTCCATCTCGAGGCAGCTCTCGACGTCACCACAGCCAGCCAGCGCCGCGAGGCAGAGGGCAAGGAGCAAATAGAAGGCGCGCTTGGTCATGGGCAGGGTAGGTCCTCGCGAGCAAACACGCGTCAGCCGCCGCACTGCAGGGGGAAGCAGCCGAACACGAGTGTGCCGTCGTTATAGTCCTTGTACTGAGTCGAGGGCAGTGGACCATCGCCGTCTTCGTCGGAGACGATCTTCACGCACTCGAACCCGGCCGTGCACTTCTTGCCGTTGCTGCAGTCGGGCACGCAGCGGGCGTAGCTCTGTGCACTGGTCGTCGGCACGCACCAGCCGGTGGATGTCTTCACGCTGTTCAGATCTCCGCCGCACTGGGTCCAGTCTGCGCACACGTCACCGACGTCGAGGCGGCGCGGCGGAGCGCTGCCGCGGCGCGGGCCGCAGTCACCGCAGTCGCTGCCGTAGTCGCACAGGTAGCTGATCGCGTTCGACGGATCCCCGTCGTCGCAGATGCCGTCGTTCCGGATCTCGGACTCGTCGCAGTCGTTGCACAGGGTGCCGGCGCAGCTCGGCGCGGCGCCGAGCGGGCACTGCTGCGATGCGCACGGCAGGTCGCGCGCGCGCTCGCACAGGTTCTTCGCGCAGGACGGATCGTCGTTGCCCTGGCAGGCGGTGCGTGCGGCGGCGCTGGCGAGCAGCTGCGTACACTCGGTCGCGGGATCGCAGGCGGTGCCGCAGTACACGGCGCGGTGCACGCAGGTCTGGTAGCAGAGCGCGAGCGCGATGCGCGCGAAGCTCTCGGTGACGCCGTCGGGGGCCTCGCACGGCAACAGCGTGGGCCTCGGCGTGGGCGGGTTGCTGGCGGGCGTGCAGAGGTTCACGCAGATCCCGTCCTTGCGGCACAGCTGACCCGACGGGCAGGAGCAGGTCGCGCCGCCGTCCGGCTCGTCGTCCGAGCCTGCTTCACCGGGCCTTACGCAGGTCGAGCCGTCGTTCGAGAGCACGAGGCCAAACTTGCAGTTGCCGCTCTCGTCGGGGGCGCCATTGCGACAGCCCGGCTGCCCCTCCAGGCAGCTCTCGACATCGCTACAGGCGCTGAGCGTCGCCAGCACAGCCGTCGCGATCGCCAGCCAAAGCTTTGCTGTCGTCATCCGTACGTCCCCCATCGGCGGCCCGCGCCGTCCCCGTTTGCTCGCGCGTGCGCGCGTCGGCCTCAGAACTCGAACTTGCAGGTCGCGCTGCCGTAGCCGACGCCGCAGCGGGTCGCCGCGCGCGGCGCATCGCTGTGACGCGTGGTCAGCGCCCCGACGACGAAGAACGCGGCCCCGCCCGCGAGCAGCGCCGCGCCGCTGATGTAGCCGGCCAGGCTCTGCGCCTTGATCGAGTCCACCGAGTCCGGGTTGCAGTAGACGCGGTAGTCGCCCTTCAGCGAGCCGCAGTCACTGTCTGCCCCGCCGCGCACGATGCCGTAGATCAGCAGGCCGGTGCCGAGCGCGGCCGTGCCGGCGCCGAGGCTGTACCAGAGGATCTTCTTCTTCTTGGTGCCGTCGTCCGGCGGCGGGCGATAGCCGTCGCCGGTGGCCACCGGGGCGGTGGTCGCCGGCGTGGTGGTGGCGGTGGCCGGCTGCCCGTCGGTCGGCAGCTGCAGCTCGACCACCTGGCCGGCGGGCACGAACACGTTGGTGCGGAACTCTTTGTTGTCCGGCCAGCGCACGACCAGCACGTGGTTGCCGGGCGCGACCGTGATCTTGTCGGGGCGGGGCGTGCGGCCCCAGTCCTGATCGTCGACCAGGATCGAGCCGCCCTCGCGGCCACCCTGGATGGTCACGCCCGTGGCGGAGAGGCGCTGCTGCAGCGCGACCAGGCGCGCGTTGGCGTCCGAGTACGTGGGGTCCTCGGGGTCCCCGGACTCCAGGAAGCGCTTGAGCGACGCGATCGCGTCCTCCATGCGCCCCATGCGCTCGTAGGCCTGAGACAGGTTGAACTGGATACGCGGGCGTGGATCGGCCGCGTAGGCGTTGTTCCATTCGCGGACTGCGGCGTCGTAGTTGCCGGCGCTGTAGGCGGCTTCGCCGCGCTTGAACGCCTCCTTGGCGGTGGCGGCCTTGGCTGCGGGCGTCTCCTGTGCCGACGCCAGCTCGGGCATGGCGCAGACGAGGCAGGTCAAGGTGCTCAACAGGCTGACAAGTATCGCCAACCGGTCGAAGCGCGCGGTCACTCCGCGCGCGAGCAAAGACGAAAGGCGCATCGGTTCTCCGTTCGGACGCGTACGACCGCAAACATACTCTGGAGACCTGGCCAGGGGCGAGCTTCGCGCACGCTGTCTTTATCTGCGGACGACGGCGACCCGCCTCGCGCCGCCTGCCGAGCCACTGCCCGCGTGCGCCCGAAGCGCACCTCGACCCCCAAACCCGCGTTCGTAGGCGTGCTTTTGGGCAGCACGCCAGATGACGAACGGGTGCCGGTCGCGAGATGATCGTGGTGTGACCACTGCCAACGATCCCTGGCTCGGGCGGGTGCTAGCCGGGCGCTACCGGATCCTTCAGAAGGCCGCAGACGGCCAGCGCGGCGTGCTCTACCGGGCCGAGCGCAGCGACGACGGGCGCCGCGTCGCACTCAAGCTGGTCGAGCCGCAGTTCCACCAGTCGCAGCAGCACTTCGAAGCCCGGCTGATGCACGAGATCGAAGTCGCGCGCGGGCTGACCGACCGCAACACGATCGCGATCTACGAGGGCGGCCACGCGGACGACCGGCTGATGTTCGTGGCCGCCGAGTGGCTGAGCGGCATCGACCTCGCGCGCATGCTGGCCGCGCGCGGGCCGTTGAACACGCGGCAGGCGCTGTTCCTGGCCAACCAGGTGGCGCGCTCGCTGGCCAACGCGCACCAGCGCAAGATCTGGCACGGCGATCTCTCGCCCGAGGGCCTGTTCGTGACGCGCGACTCGCGCGGGCTGAGCCTGGTGAAGGTGATGGACTACGGGCGGCTCCGCATCGCGCACTACAGCGACGAGGGCTTCAGCCAGGTGAACATGCCGATCGGCTGGGCGCGCTACCTGGCGCCCGAGCAGATCACCAACGACGAGTTCGACGGCCGCGCGGACCTCTACGCGCTGGGCAGCATCCTGTACCGCGCGCTGAGCGGCGAGCTGCCGTTCAAAGACGCGACCGGCATCGGCATCCTGATGTCGCAGGTGAACGATCACCCGGCGCCGCTGCGCAGTCACGCGAGCGCGAAGGACGTACCGGACGCGGTGGAGCAGGTGGTGATGCGCTGCCTGGAGAAGGATCCGGCCAAGCGCTACGCGACGGCGGACGAGCTGATCGAGCTCACGGAACGCCTTGCTCGTTGAGCATCGCGAGCACCTCGGGCGGCATCGTGATGCGGCAGGTGTCGCTCAGGCGAACTCGCGCCGTGCTGTGCGCCTCGTTCTGACGCGCGCGCTCGAGCGCGGCGAAGTCGGGCGTCTTGTCCGCGGTGGGGGTGCTGCGCGAGGTCAGCCAGACACGCACGCTGCCGATGCAGACCATCGCCTGGCGCACGACCGGCATCCATTCGTTCAGGGTGCGGCCGTTGACGAAGGTCCGACCCAGCCGCAAGGCGTCTTGCAGCCACAGCTGCGACCCATCCCAGATCACGTCGAACTGGCGCGGGGCGACCTCCGCTTGCTCGATTCGGAGCGTTGCGAATTCGTCGCTGCCCACGACAACCCGACAGGGCTGCCCGGCGCGGAACGCGATGCGATCGATGGCGCCCGCTCTCGCCCCATGGAGCAGTCGTATGCCGGCGGCTGCGATCTCCACCACCTTCCCTTCGGCCATCGGCCCCACCTTCCGGACTCGAAAATCTGATCCCAAGTACGTGGCCGCGTCGTTCTTTCCCCCTGGCTTGCGCGCATTCCTGGAGACTGATCGAACGCACGGCGGGGAAGTCCGCGCGTTACTTGACGCATGTTCAGCTGATCAAGGATGCTGCACCCATGAAAGCTGCCCTCGACCCTCATGCACGAAAGGTCCTGCGCGTGCTGTACGAGCTCGCGGAGCTGGACGTCGCGGCGGAAGCCGGGCTGGTGGCGCGGGCGCTCGGGCTCAGCGACGCGGCGCGGGTGCTGCGTGAGCTGGAGGCGCGGGGCTTGGTCGATGCGAAGCGCGTGCGCTTGACCATGCCGGGGCTGGTGCTCGCGGCGCGGGTGCCCTCGCTGCACCTGGCGCGTGAGTCCTGGTTATCTGCTCACTTCATGCACGCCCAGTTCGTGGACCGCCAAGTGAGCTAACCTCGTCAGCGTGTGGCGGGCGGGACAGCGGGTCGGCGAGTACGAGCTGGTAGCGCAGCTGCGCGAAGGTGGAATGGCCACGCTGTTCCTCGGGCGGCGCAGCGGCGCGGCTGGGTTCTCGCGGCCGGTCGCGATCAAGGTGGTGCACCCGGAGCTCGCGGACGACGAGCAGTTCCGGAACATGTTCCTCGACGAAGCGCGGCTCTCGGCGCGCATTCAGCACCCGAACGTGGTGCACGTGGAGGAGCTCGGGCAGCACGAGGGCACGCACTTCCTGGTAATGGAGTTCGTGCACGGCTGCTCGCTGTCGCAGCTGCAGCGCACGCTGTTACAGCGGCGGCGGAGGCTCGCGCCGGCCTACGCGGTGCAGATCGCGATGCAGGTGGCGGATGCGCTGCACGCGGCGCACGAGCTGGTGGACGAGCGCAATCGTTTGCTCGACGTGGTGCACCGCGACGTCACGCCCGAGAACATCCTGCTCGCGTACGGCGGGCACGTGAAGCTGATCGACTTCGGGATCGCCAAGGCCTACGGCCGACGCCACCGCACGATGGACGGCCTGCTGAAGGGCAAGTTCCGCTACATGGCGCCGGAGCAAGCGCTCGGAAAGCCGGTGGATCGGCGGGTGGACATCTACCAGCTCGGGATCGTGCTCTGGGAGATGTTGTGCCTGCGGCGCTTGTTCGACGCCGAGCGCGACGTGGACCTGCTGGCGCAGGTGCAGAAGCCGCTCGTGAAGCCGCCGAGCACGTTCGTGGATCGCGTGCCGCCCGCGCTCGACGATGCGGTGATGGCGGCGCTCGATCCGGATCCACGGCGTCGCCCGGCAGACGCGCAGGCGTTCGCGCGGCTGCTCGGGCGCGCGGTGCCGAGTGCGCGTGAGGTGGACTCGGGTAGCCTGCGCGGGCTGCTGCTCGCGACCATGAACGAGCACCGCCAGCGCGAGAAGACCACGTACCCACCGGGCGTGTATGAACGGCTCGACAAGGCGGTGGAGACCGAGCCGCTCGGCGGTGCGCAGCGGCATGCGACCGCGCTGGCGCTGCAGCCGACGTACGAGCACACGGAGCCGCTCGGCAGCGACTCACGTCAGGGCGAGGTCACGCGCGGCAGCGATCGGCCGCGGCGCGAGCGCAAGCCGCGGCGCCTGGTGCGGCTGGCGAGCGAGCTGCGCACCACGCTGACGCGCATCGTGGAGAGCGGGTTCGTCGGCAGTCGGGTGTACTGGATCGGCATCGGCAGCGCACTCGGCCTGGGCGCGGCGCTGGTGCTGATCGGGTTGGTGGTCCGTCCGCGCGAGCGTGCCGTGCCCGCGTTGCCGCTGGCGATGTTGCCCGCAGCGCTGCCGGTGGTGGAGGCGCCAAAGCCAGAGGCGCCCAAGCTGGACGCGCTGACGCAGACTGCGCTCGAGGTGCCGCCCTCGCACGCGCTGGTGCCGGACGCGGGCAGGCCGAAGCGCCAACGGCATCACCACGTGAAGAAGGAGCGCGGCATGGTGTTCGTCGACGAGACGCCGCTGCTCACCGAGCCGGGGTTCTGACGTGATCCACCACCTCGCTCTCCGCACGCACGACGTAGATCGGCTGGTCGCGTTCTATCGCGAGTGGTTCGGCTTGCACGAAGTGCGCGACTCACGGCCGCGATCGGTGTGGCTCGGGTTGGGCGAGGGTGTGCTGATGATCGAGCTCGCCAACGAGAGCGAGCCCTCGATCGCGGCAGGCTCGCTGGAGCTGCTCGCGTTTCGGGTGACCGTGGAGCAGCGGCAGGCGCTGCGTGCGCGCGTGGTGCTCGAAGCGGAGACGGAGCACACGCTGTACTTCCGCGACCCCGACGGCCGCCGCGTCGCCGTATCGTCGTACCCGCTGTGAGCGGCGACGCCCCCCGCTCTGCGTGCGCTCTTCACGAGCACGGAAAGCGAAAAGGCCGCGGTCCTAGTTGGACGCGGCCTCTTCATCTTCGTGGAGCTGAGGGGGATCGAACCCCTGACCTCTGCATTGCGAACGCAGCGCTCTCCCAGCTGAGCTACAACCCCGAACCTGACTATCGCCAGGGCCGCGTACCTAACATGCTGTCAGAGACGCGGCAAACGTATTTCCGGATTACTTGTTGTGTCGATAGTGGGCCAGCGCGGAGGCCGATGGATTGACGCGGACCACCCCCTGGCTGGCGTCGACCAGCACCGTGTCGCCGCCGCGGACCCATGCGAACAGGCCGGCCACCTCGGCCACCACCGGCAGCTTGCCCGCCTGGGCGAGGCCGCTGGCCAGGGAGTCCGCTTCGACTGCGCCGCCGACCACCACGCCCGCCACGCCGCGTGCGAGCGCCCAGATCACCATGAACGAGCCGAGCCTCTCGGCGACCACCGCGACGGTGCCCGGACCGGGACCCGGATCGTGTGTGGCCTCGCCCGCGAGCCACAGGCACAGGTCTTCGATCTCGCCCGCGCGTGCGCTCATCCACGGATCGACCGTGGTGTGACCGCCGATCATGTACGGCGCGGCGACGTAGTCGCGTGCGACCTTGCGCAGGCCCGCGACCACGCCGAGCTCGGCGCAGCTGGAGCCGAGCAAGTTCAGCAAGCGCGCGTCCTGGAGCGTGACCTGCAGGCCCGCCAGCGCGCGGCGGTTCTCCGGAGACAGCTCCGGATCGAGCCGTGAGGTGGTGCGCGCGATCTGCTCGCCGACGCGCTGGATGGCGTTCTCCACCAGCTCGCGCGCGCCGGAGCCGGGGCCTGCGGGCTCGACCAGCGCGCGGAACGTGAGCGTGCCCTGCGCCTTGCCCACGGTCTGCCCGGACGCGACGCCGATGCCGGTGAGCCGCGCCGAGCGCGCGAGATCTGGCTCGTTCGCCTGCGAGCCACGGTTGGTGGCGCGATCGAGCGCGAGCGTGAACGGCGTGGCGAGCGCGGCCGAGAGTGCGACCTCGGCGGGCGTGAAGTCGCCGCCTGCGCCGCGCTGCAAGTTCAGCACGCCGATCGCGCGGCCACCGATCACGAGCGGCAGCGAGAGGAACGTGGGGAAGCGCTCTTCGTCGAGGTTGGGCACGTGCTTGTAGTGCTGATCGTGCTGCGCGACCGCGGACGAGACCGGGCGCAGGCACTCGGCCGCGAAGCCGGTGATGCCCTCGCCGAGCTCCAGCTTCACGTTGCCGAGCATCTCGCGCGGGAAGCCCACGTTCGCGCGCAGCACGAAGATCGGGTGCTCGTGCTCCTGCTCGCGCACGTAGACGCTGACGACCTCGGCGTGCGCGATCTGCGCGACCTGCTCGCACATACGCTGCAGCACCTCGGGGAGCGGCGCGACGCGCGACGACTCCTCGATCAGCGCGAGGATGCCGTCGATACGGCGATCCTCGCTGCCGTACACTTGCATGCGGATCGGGCGCTTGGGGTCCATGGCGCGAACGGAGCGTAGCAGCCCGGCGAGCGAGTCGACACTCTCCCCTGCTCGATGGCTTGCAGTTAGGCTGCGCGGGTGGCTAGCTGACAATTCGTGGACGCATGCCAGGGGCGGCGGAAGAGGTGCTACAAACCGCCCGAGTGGTCACGAACACGGACGTTTCTGGCGAGATCGAGCTCGACCTGGGGCTCGAGGACGCCGACGACGAGCAGGCGCTGCGGGCGCGGCTCGCCGCGCGCGTGGGGCCGGCGGAGCTCGAGGCCTTCGAGCTGAAGAAGCGGGCGCTCGATGCGCGCGGTGGGCGCGTGCGTTTCCATCTGACGTTCGGTCCGCGCGGTACGGAGCCGCTGGGCGGGGCCCCGCTGCGCGAGGTGGACACCCGGAAGCGGGTCGCGATCGTGGGCGCCGGGCCGGCCGGCTTGTTCTGTGCGTACGAGCTGGCGCGCGCGGGCATCGGCAGCGTGGTGCTCGATCGCGGCAAGACCGTGCAGCCGCGGCGGCGTGACCTGAAGGGCCTCACCCAACACGGGCGCGTCGACCCGGACAGCAACTACTGCTTCGGCGAGGGCGGCGCCGGCACGTACAGCGATGGCAAGCTCTACACGCGCTCGCACAAGCGCGGCGACGTGCGGGACGTGCTGGAGCTGCTGCACCTGCACGGCGCGCCGCTCGACATCATGACCAACGCGCGCCCGCACATCGGCAGCAACAAGCTGCCCAGGGTGATCACCGCCATGCGCGAGCGGCTGATCGAGCACGGCGTGGAGTTTCGCTTCGACACGCGCGTGACGGGCATCGAGCGCGGCTCTCGAGGCGTGCACGCGTTGCGCATCGGCGCAGAGTCGCTCGGCGCGGAGGCGGTGGTGCTCGCGACGGGGCACTCGGCGCGCGACGTGTACGAGTGGCTGGACGCCTCGGGCGTGAAGCTGGTCGCGAAGGGCTTCGCGCTCGGCGTGCGCATCGAGCATCCGCAGCCGCTGATCAACCGCCTGCAGTACGGCCGGAACGCGGATCACCCCAAGCTGCCCAACGCCGCCTACCGGCTGGCGTTCACCGAGGAGCAGCGCGGCGTGTTCTCGTTCTGCATGTGCCCCGGCGGCTTCATCGTGCCGGCCGCGACCGAGCTCGATGGGCTGGTGGTGAACGGCATGAGCCTGTCGCGGCGCGACTCGCCGTACGCGAATTCGGGCCTGGTGGTCGCGGTGGAGCCGCAGGATCTCGAGGCGGCCGGCTTCAAGGGGCCGCTGGCGGGCGTGGACTATCAGCGCGCGGTCGAGCGCGCGGCCAAGCAGGCAGGTGGTGGCACGCTGCGCGCTCCGGCCCAGCGCGCGACCGACTTCCTCGCTGGCAAGGCATCGCGCGACACGCCGGAGACCAGCTACCAGCCCGGCTTGTTCGCGACGGACATGCGGCCGGTGCTCGATGCCGGTGGGGTGGAGCTGTCGGCGCGGCTGGCGCGTGCGCTGGCGCTGTTCGGCAAGCGTATGCCGGGCTACGCGGGCGGCGACGCGGTGCTGGTCGGCGTCGAGTCGCGCACCAGCTCGCCGGTGCGCGTGCCGCGCGACAGCGAGACGCTGCAGTCGCCGGACTTGCCGGGTCTGTATCCGACCGCGGAGGGCGCGGGCTACGCGGGCGGCATCGTGAGCGCAGCACTCGACGGCATCCGCGTCGCACGTGCGATCGCCGCTAGACTTGCGCGCTGAGATCGACGTGGCTCTCGCGCGGGCTGTTGCGCTCTAGCCAGGCGTGCACCTGTGCTTCGAGGCCGAGCGCGCCGCGCTCGCCGAGATCGAGGTCGAGCGGAAAGCCTGCGTGACCGCCGCGCTCGGACAACATCAACGTGATCGCGGGCGAGAACGAGCTGCGCAGGCTCTCGGCGATCGTCGACGGCAACATCGGGTCGTGGCGCGCGACGAGCACCAGCGTGGGCCGCTCGATCTTGCCCACGATCTGCGAGGCACACGCGCGGGTGTAGTAGTCGTCGACCGAGCTGAAGCCGTAGCGCGGCACCACCGCCAGCCCGTCGTAGGCGCGGAACGTGGTGGCGCGCCGAACCTGCGCGTGCGGCGTGGGCGCGCGGCCGCGCTTGTCGACGTGCTCGTAGTTGGAGATCAGGCCGCCCAGCACGTAGCGGCGGTAGAACGCGCGCGACGGGTGATCGATCGCGAGGTTGGTCTGCACCAGGTGCAGCACCGGGCACACGGTGGCGACCGCCGTCACGCGCGCATCCTTGGTCTCGTGCGCGACGTGCAGGCAACAGTGCCCGCCGAGCGAGTAGCCGAGCAGCCAGATGCGCTTGTAGCCTGCGAAGCGAGCGTCTGCGATCGCGGCGTGCACGTCTGCGGTCTGCGCTGCGTGGTAGATGTCCTCGCCCGCGAAGTCGGCGCCGCGCCAGGCCAGCCGCAGCGCGCTGACGCCGTGCTCGGCGAAGTAGCGCGCCGCGATCACGGCGTAGTGGCTGGTGGGCGCGCCGCCGCAGCCGTGCAGGATGATCACCAGCGTGTCGGCGTTGCGGGCCTCGGACAGGAAGCCGCTGATCTCCAGCTCGCGACCGCCTTCGACACAGCGCGTGCGCCAGAGCTCGGCCTCCGGCGGCACCAGGTTGCGCCCGTAGAGCAGGCGCGGGCCGAGCGTGTAGGCGTGCCCGTGGAGCGCGTTTCGAATGCTCGAGAGAATACCCATCGCCCCGACACTCTAGATCTTTCCCGGATGGCTCACCACCGGCTCTGCTATGAGTCGTGAATGCGCTCTCTCGTCATGCGCATCTCCAGGGTGTTGGTGGTTGCGCTGTTGGCATCGGGCGCGATCATGGTGTGCAGCGCGCGCGGCATGGCGTGGTTGGGCTGGACGATCGCGGTCGGTCTGCTCAGTGCGCTGCTGGGCTCGAATTTGCTCGGGGCACGCTTCTGGTCGCGGGAGGCACGCGAGGCGAGCTGGGAGCGGGCGCTGTTCCGCGCCGACAAGCGGCCGCAGGCGATCGCGGGCGTGCGGCGTGCGCTGCGCAAGCTGACGCCGGTGAAGCAGCGCACGCGCAGCGAGCACACGCGGCTATCGGTGCTGCTGGCGGAGCTGCTCGACGCGCACGGCCAGTACGAGGAGGCCGCGGAGGTGGCGGATGCGCTGCCGCTGAGCGCGCTGACGCCGCTGGAGGCCGCGCTGGTCCGCCACACGCGCGCGGTGACGCACCTGCGCGGCTCGGATGCGCAAGGCGCGCTGGCGGCGCTGGAAGGGCGCGCGTCGTGCGGGGACGTGGAGCTCGATCAGCGGCTGTCGCTGCTGGAGAGCTACGCCCGGCTGGAGCTCGGGGATCCGCCGCTGGCGCTGAAGCGCGCCGCCGAGCTGGAGAACCTGCCCGGCGTCGACGAGAGCGTGGTGCTGGAGGCGCGCGTGGTGCGCGCGGCGGCGCTCGATGCGCTGGGACGCAAGGAAGAGGCACTGGTGGCGCTGGCGGCGCTGGGGCGCGAGTCGCTGTCGCCGCTGGCGGATCTCGGGCAGCCGCGGGTGAAGGCGCTGGCGCGCACGGTGTTGGAAGGGATGGACTAGCGTCGCTTCACGCGCGAGAGGTGCAGCTGCGTGAGGGCGAGGTTCAGAGCCGCGAAGTCGACCGGCTTCGGGATCACCTTGTCACCGCCGGCAAACAGCAGGTGCGCGTCGGGATACTTCGCGCCGTGGGCGGTCACGAAGATGATCGGCACGTTCGGGAGCGCGGGCAGGCCGACGGCGTACGACGGGAGCGCGCGCTCGATCGGCTTGCCGCGGATCAGCTTGGTCAGCTCGACGCCGTTCAAGTCGCTGCCGCGTAGCTCGATGTCCATCAAGATCGCGGACAGCGAGCTGCCGTGCTCGCGCAGGGTGCGGCAGGCCTCGAAGGCGTCGTGCGCGCGGCTCAGCGCGTAGCCGACGCTCAGGCGCAGCTCGGCCACGCGGTAGTTGCTGTCGTCGTCCTCGACGTACAGCAGCGCTTCGCGGTGGACGGCGCGCGGCGGCGTGCCGCCGAGGCCGGGGTCGTCCTTGTGGCCAATTCGCTTCACGAGCCAACCTCCTTCGAGAGCTCGCTCTTGGACAGGCGCGGCACGCGGTTGAGTACCATCGAGATCGGCTCCTCCGGTTCCTTGTCCTCGGGCGTGGGACCCGCCACGGGCAGGCGGAAGTAGAACGTCGAGCCCACGTTGGGCGTGCTCTCGACCCAGATCGCGCCGGCGTGCATCTCCACCAGCGAGCGCGAGATCGAGAGGCCGAGCCCGCTGCCGCCGTAGCGGCGCGTGTCACCTTGCTCCACCTGCTCGAAGCGCTCGAAGATCCGGCCGACGTGCTCGGGTGCGATGCCGATGCCCTGGTCGCGCACCGCGAACAGGAAGCTGGTGGCCTCGCGCTCCACGCTGACGGTTACGGCGCCGCGCCCGTTGGAGAACTTGATCGCGTTGGCGATCAAATTGATCAGCACCTGCTTGATGCGCAGCGGATCGGCCACCAGCAGCTGGGCCGCGAGCTCCGGCGCGAGCGTGAGCGTGAGCGGGAGCGACGCCCGCTTGGCCAGCTCGGACACGGTCTCGAGCGCGTCGTGCACCAGCGTGCCGAGCTCGATCGGCGTCAGCTTCAGGCGCAGCGCGCGCGCCTCCAGCTTGCTGAAGTCGAGCACGCCGTCGACCATCTGCAGCAGGTGCTTGCCCGCGCGCTCGATCAGCGCGAGGTGGTGCACGGTCTGCTCGGGACGGCCCAGGTAGCGCGTGATGCGCTGCGCCTGCAGCGTGCCGACCGCCGAGCAGTGCGGACAGCTCGTGCCCACGTCGAAGCGCTCCCCTGGCGACAGCTCGAACAGCGACTCACAGGCCTTGCACAGCGCCGCGTCGTCGCGCTGGAAGTCGAGCAGCAAGCCCTGTGGGATGTTGATGATCGTGTTGAGCGGCGTGCGCAGCTCGTGCGACATGGTGGCCAGGAAGTCGCCCTTGGCGCGCGTCGCCTGCTCGGCCGCATCGAGCGCACCCTGCAGCTCCGCGACCGTGTGCGAGAGCTGCGCGTTCAGCTCGCTCATGTTCGCGCGCATCTCGTTGATGCGATCGGCCAGCGCCAGGGAGAGCAATACCACCTCCAGCGCCGCGCCGACCTGGACGCCCCACTCGCTGACGGTCGTGTTCGCGAGCACCCCGTACGTCTTGCCGAGGTACAAGATCACGCCGCCGAGCAAGCACCCCCAGGCGAACAGGAAGAAGCGCGCCGCGCGCTGGCCGCGCGCCACCAGCACGAACGCCGCGTAGAGCGAGACCGCGGTCAGCACCACCGCCAGGGCCAGCACCGCACGCAGCGCCAGCGCGTACGGGCCAAGCAAGCTGTACGCGATCAACCCGCAGGTGACCCAGCCGCTCAGCTGGTAGATACGGCTGACTGCCGGCAGGGTGCTGTCGAGCGACAGGAACGAGCGGATGAACATCGCGGTGGAGGCGAACGTGGACGCCACCAGCACGGGCACCATGTGGTTCGCGAGCCACGGGCTCGACGGGTAGACGAACTGGAACGCTTGCCCCGTGAGCGCGAACTCCAGCAGCAGCAGCGAGAGGTTGTAGCTGACGTAGTACAAGTACTCGACGCGACGGATCGCGAAGTACAAGAAGGCGTTGTAGAGCGCCATCACCAGGATCACGCCGTACAGCATCCAGAGCAGCGGCAGCTCGCGCTCTTCGTGCCGGAGCAGCTGAGCGGTCGACCACGCGAACAGCGGCACGCTGAGCGAGCCTTCGGTCTGCACGCGCAGGTAGAACGTGCGCTCGCCGTAGGCCGGCTCGTTGAGCCTGAACATGAAGTTGCGGTGGTCGAGCTCGCGGTGATCGAACGGCAGCAGGTCGCCGGTCTTGCGCGCGTCCCAGCTGCCGTCGTCGCGCGGCACGTACAGCTCGACGCGATCGAGGTGTGGGTACCCGAGCTCCAGGATCCAGGGCTGCACTTGCGCGCGTGGATTGCGAACCGTGAAGCGGAACCAGATCGGTGTACGCGTCAGCCCGAAGCTGGGCGCATCGACGCTGACGGGCGCGAACTGCGCGCTGGTGACCTGCTCGATGGTGAGCGTGCGGCTCTCATCGGCGAACGACGCCAGCTGCTTGCCGAGCGGCTCGCCGGACACGCCGGGGTCCAAGGTGAACTGCGCGTGCGCCCGCGTGGCAAACGCGAGCACGAGCACACCCAACGCCAAGCTGCGCCAGCCGTCCATTCCCCGACGACCATCGTAGCAACGATCTCAGCGCTCCCCCGGAGACAACTTGCGCTGCATCCGGTACTGCGCGCCGTTCTTCTTGATCAGGTCGAGCTCGGCGGCGGCGCGCGTACGCTCGCGCATGAGCGCGGCGCTCTCCCACACCAGGCCATACGTTCCGTCGTCCGCGCGGTAGAGCTCGGCCTCGGTGTCGCGCACGGTGGTGATGAGGCTGATGCGATCGTTCACCCGCACCGAGCGCGGGGCGCCGAGCGAGCCGGCCAGGGCGTCCAGGCACGGGTCCGGACAGCGCAGCGCGAACAGCGCGGCGTCGCTGTCGGCCTGCACCGCGTCACCCAGCTCGGCCAGCGCCTGGGCTTGGGCGTCTGGCGGGTAGTTGGCGCGGATCTCCTCGGCCGCCGCTTTGCGCGCGAAGTAGACCGAGCTCAGCGAGTCGCGCGCGCGCTGGTCGAGCGCCTGCAGCAGGGCGCGGTGGTCGTGCGCCGCCACGGCGCCGGCCGCCGCCGCCAGCGCGCCCTCGACCGTACGTCGATCAGGCCCGCAAGCCGTGGCGAAAAAGATCGCAATTGCGCTGAGGGCCCATCTTGAGCGGAAATGAGCGCGCGATAGCTCATGTGCGGCCGGTGCAAGCATCGGAGACATCGCACTCGTGACCCCGCGGAGGAGGTACAGTCGCTTGACAGTTTCGCGGAAGCCATGAACCTTGTGGGGAAGTTCGGGCCCGGAACGGGAGTCCATGCACATCGTCGCGGCAGGCCTATCAGACGTTGGGCTCCAGCGGGAGCATAACGAGGACAGCTTCTGCATTCTGCCGGAGTTCGACCTCTTCGTCGTCGCTGACGGCATGGGTGGCCACAAGGCTGGCGATGTCGCCAGTCGCATGGCGACTCACACCATCGCATCCTTCTTTCGCGCCACGCAGAGCGAGGATGCGACCTGGCCGTTTCACTTCGATCCGCACCTGTCGATGGCCGAGAACCGGCTGATCACGGGGATCAAGCTGGCCAACAAGCAGATCTTCGACGCCTCGCTCAGCAACCACGCCGTGCACGGCATGGGCACCACCGTGGTGGGCGCCCTGTTCTCGCGCGAGCGCAAGGCGCTGTACGTCGCCCACGTCGGGGATAGCCGCGCCTATATGGTGCGCGGCAACGAGATCACCCAGCTCACGCGCGATCACTCGCTGCTCAACGACTACCTCCTGGTCATGCCGGACATGACCAAGGAGCAGCAGGCGGAGCTGCCCAAGAACGTGATCACGCGTGCACTCGGCATGCAGGACACGGTCACGGTCGACATCGTGCCCGCGCAGCCCCAGCTCGGCGATCGCTACCTGCTCTGCTC
>DASUME010000460.1:0-7553 GCA_036277895.1 Polyangiales bacterium | reverse complement strand
GAGGCTATGCGAGGAAGACTTCCACCTCGCAGCGCACCGCGAGATCTTCTCCGTCATGACCGCCCTCGCGCGGACGAACATGCCGATCGATACGGTCACCGTCCGAGAGGTGCTGGCTCAGCGCGGCCGGCTCGAGACGGTCGGTGGCGACGACTACCTGCTCGGCCTGACCGACACGATTCCGATCCTCGACCACCTTCTCAGCTACGCCAAGCTCATCCACGACCGGGGTCGCCAGCGTCGTCTCGTGGCGCGCGCGATCGCCCGGCTGGCCGCTCTGACGTCCGTGAACACGAGCCACGCGCGACGACAGAATGCGATCATTGAGAGAACTCGCTAGGGGCAAGGAATGACTGCTCTCGACATCAAGAAGGCGCACGAGCAGCTAGCCGCACTCCTGCGCGCCAGAGCCGAGCAACTGCGGGCCGGGAAGCGACTGGCCGCTCAGAAGCGAGCACGCTGGCTGATGCTGATTGGCGTCACGACGGCCCTGCCGTCGATGTTGACTGGGGCCGAATGGGGCCCAAGACCCGATTGGGACCAACAATTCCACTTGGCTGGCTTGGTGTTGTACGTCCTCGCCGGAGCGTGGCTCTTCTTCGCGGGTTCGCAGAAGCGCGAGGCTTCGTAAACAGGCATGCATCTGTCAGGGGTGAAGCGAAGCCATCGACCCGTTGGACGGAGCCAAGACGACCCAGCCAACTCCGGCTCTACGCCGGACAGCGACGCACTTCGTACTTCTCGAATGCTGGATCACGGGTAAGCACGCACAGCTGCTCTTCCATCGCTTGAGCAATCAGCAGGCGGTCGAATGGATCGCGGTGGTGCCACGGGAGCTCGACGACGCGCAGCGCAGCCTCGAGGCTGACAGTGGCCCGCGTGAACTGCATCGTTTGAAGCTGCTGCGGCACCCACAGGTCCGCGGAAGCGGGCAGCTCGAGCTTGCCTAGCGATTGCTTGATAGCGATCTCCCACGCACTCACCACGCTGAACAGAATCTCGTTCTGAGGGTCCTCTAGGAGCGCCAGAGCGCTTGGCGCGAGCTGGTCCGGAGCGGACGCCGCCCAGAGAAAGACATGCGTGTCGATGAGCAGTCTCAGAGGTCACCGCCCTCGAACGCCGCGGCGACATCGGGTGGCAGTGCGTCGAAGTCTTCGCGCATCACGACGCGCCCGCCGCCGCCCAGCACGCGCCTCGCAGTGCCTGCCATCGTGTATGGCGTCAGTCGGGCCACAGGCACACCGGCGCGCGCGATCACCACGGTGCCGCCGGCTTCGACTTCCTCCAGCAGTTTCGAGAGCTGGGTCTTCGCCTCGTGGACGTTCACCTGCTTCATTCCTACTCCTCGCTAACGTTAGCTAGGCCGTCAAACGTGAATGCCGTAAGTAGGAACATTCGCTTCCGCCCTCGGACCGGCACGAGTGTTCGGGTCCCCTCGAACATCGCCGCTGTTGATCGGCACTCCGTCCCCATCCGTTGCAAGCAACTACCGCCGGTCACCGGCAGGTTCGTGGGGAGTTGGCGCTCCGCTGAAGGAGCTCACGGCGGAGCGAACTCAGGCTGGCCTCGAAGGTGCGATGCGCGTCGATCGCGGCGGCCCGGTGCTTCTCCCGTATGACGGCTTCTTGCTGCAACGCACGTCCGTTCGCCGCGGCGATCAGCAGCATCAGCGCGACTGGCAGCGCGAAGACGAGAACTTCGCCGACCCACCGCCAGGAAAGGCCCCTCGAGAGTCTATGCGCGGTCATCCTCTTCCTCTTGCGACTTCGACGAAAAAGTCCGCCAACAAGAGCAGCTGGAGCGCATGTTCCTCGTCGAGTTCGCGCGCCGCGAAGCTGCGCGCAGCGTCGGCAACATCCCGCCAGGCAGCCGGCCCGACGTCGGGCACCGCGAGCGCGCGCGGCGCTTGACGCGCAACGTTAGCCATGGGGTTCGCCAACGCGCCCGTGGGTCCCGAGTCATTCGGCATCCTGTTGCCTTCCTTCTTCATTGGTGGCCTCACGAGGTCCATGTTCACCACTCCATGCGTCATCTTAGCTAAGCTTAGCTAAGTCGTCAACGGAAACCGCGCTTGGTGTGGGAACCTTTCGTCTTCCTCACCGGCGTAGCCATGGGAGACAGTGTGCTCTTCGAAGCTTCACCGCCGTCGCAGAACGCGCCCCGCGCGATAGGCTTCGTAGTGGCGCAGAACGCGCGCCACGTACGCGCGGGTCTCTCGGTAGGGCGGGACTCCGTTGTAGCGCTCGACGGCTGCGGGCCCCGCGTTGTAGCTCGCGATGGTGAGTACGAGATCGCCCCGCCAACGGTTGGCGAGGACACGCAAGTAGCGCGCGCCGGCCATCACGTTCTGGCGAGCGTTCGTGGGATCGCCGATGCCCATCCTGGTCGCCGTCGACGGCATCAACTGCATGAGGCCGATGGCGCCCTTTCGGGAGCGCGCTTCGACGTTGAGGCTGCTCTCCACGCGCGCAACCGCGCGCAGCAGCGCCAAGGGCAGCTGGAACGCCTTTGCAGCTTCGACAAGCCACCGGTCATGCAGGGCGTGACGTGCGAGGAGCTCATCACCGCTGAGCCCCGTGCGCACGTGACCGACGCGACTTCTTCTTGGACGCGCCTGCGCGGCCGCTTGCTCTGCGCCACTCGAGGCGCTCAGAACCACCGCGAGCGCCATGAACAGAACGCGCCACCGACGAAGCCCGCCGCGCACGTTCAAGCCGTGGCTTGGGCGTCGAGAGAGGCCGCGGGCTCTCCCACGTACAGCCTGTATCGCGTGTGCACGCGCATCCAGCGACCCCTCACGCGTTCGCTGCGCATCACGTACTCGCGATGGCCGCATCGGTAGTGCACGCCGAGATCGGGCGGAGCGGCTTCATGACCGCACCCCGGGCAACGGAACGACGCATCGAGGCTCTCCCGGCGCTCGCTCTGCGCGCGCGCGCGCCAGGCCTTCTCGGGCGCGGCTGCGAGGGCGAAGAGGCCCCACATCGCACAAGCGCCTCCAGCGAGGAATCCGAATCGCAAGAGGATGACGCCGAGGATCAGCCCGGCGGCGAACAGCCATCCGCCGCGCGGCACAACCACTGAACGCGTGCATGCTACATCGGTCGCCGCCGCGGGTCTCATCGCCGCCGCTCCCGCCGTGCAGCACCCGCGACGAGCTCGTCCCGCGAGTGCTCCGCCTCACGGGCTCGCCTCTTTCGCCCGTCGCCGAGTAGCGCGTCGAACAACGCAAGAGTCGTGACTCGCCCGAGCCCCCCCTGAGCTCCGTTGCCGTCCTGCCCCGAACCCAGCGCGCCAGCTTGGAGAAGCCCTCCGAGGGCGCGCGACCACTGAAACCCCTTCTTCATCTCGACCTGCCTTGTGCTTCGACCTGGACGGAACCTTGTTTCGACTGCGGACCTGAGCCGCGACGCACCTCTGTGCCGAAGTCCCCTCGCGCTGCGGATGTGCCGCGGCCCCGCGCGCACGCCTCGGTGATCACGCGATGCAGCAGGCTCGTGAGTGCGGCGCGTGCGGCACTCGGTCGCAAGCGCCCCCTCTCGACGTCCCGCAGGAGGGACTCGACCACCATCACCAACCCGCCGCTCTGCAGGTCCGGGTGGACGACGGCGAGAACCTGCCGGCCGCGCTCCGTGAGCTCGAGCTCGGTCTGGTCGTTGCGGAGAACGTAGCCAAGGCGTACGAGGCGGTCGACGGTGGACGCGCGCGTGGAGGGAGTGCCTAGAACGGGGTGCGACTTGTGCTTCACATGTCCGGCGGCGCGCTGGCCCGCCATCGCCGCGAGCAGTGTCGCTTCGGTGCAGCGCCGTGAGCTCGGACTCGCGGTCGCGTGAGCGTGCGCCACCATGACCTCCAGGGAAGAGGTCTCGAGTGTGGCGGCGCCGAAGGGTGGCGTCGTGGCCTGACGTCGGGCAGGCGCTTCGACTTCTGTCCAGCCCTCGCTCGTGGTCGAAGCGCTGACAGCTCGATGCATGTCGACGCGCTCCTCGTCGTTCAGCGCGAACGTGGCGGTCGTCACCTGCTCGACGTGGTCGCCCAGGAACGCAGCGAACCAGCGACGTGCGATGAGGTCGTAGAGCGCTTGCGCGTCCCCCTCGGCATTCTGCGGTAGCGTCGCGACCGGTACGATGGCCTCGCCTTCGCCCGGACTGAGGTCACGCATGAACCGCGGGCTGAGGTTCGCGACCGAGGCACCGAGTCCCGGGCGGCAGCCGTACGCACGCGCGAGCTCCGCGAAGACGAACGTCTGCGAACGCGCTGTCGCGCGCGACACATAGCGCGCTTCCGTGCGCGGGTACGTGATGGCGCGGTGCACGGCGTGCAGACGATCCGCCATCTCCAAGGTGCGCGAGCCCATCCACCCCCAGCGCTCGTAAGCGGCGACCTGGAGTGAGGTGAGATCGAACCACCGCGGCGCGGGCGTGGCACGTGTCTCCACGGTCGTTCCCACGAAGCGCAAGCCGCCACCATGCACGCGGGCAATGCGTTCCGGAACGTCAACGAGCGCCCCCTCGGAGTCACCGCGCGAGCCGAGCCGCGAAAGCGGCATCGTGTAGACGCTGTCGCTCTGCGCAACGCGCACGACAAGGTCGCGGGAAGGAGCAGAGCGCTCGGCGGCCCTCGTGAGCTGGCATTCGGCGACGAGCGCCAACGTCGGCGTGAGCACGCGGCCCACGTCCACGTCGGAGCGCGTCAGCATCCGGTACAGCCGCGTGCAGTTCACCCCGAAGAGCCAGTCCGCCTCCACGCGCAGCTGCGCAGCATGCGCGAGTGCGTCGAAAGCATGGAGCGGTTGCGCCGCGCGCAGCCCGGCACGGATGCTGGAAGCGGTCAGCTGCGTGAGCCAGACCCGTCGGACTGGTTTGCGGCACCCACTCGCGGCGTAGAGCCAGCGGAAGGCGAGCTCGCCCTCTCGCGACGCGGCCGTCGCCGCGACTACCAAGCCCGTTTCGGAGGCGCTTAGGAGGGCGCGGACCCGCTCAAACTGGTCCCGCGCACCGGAGCGCAGCGCAAGTGGGTAGGCTTGTGGGACGAGCGGCAACGCGCGAAGCTCCCAGTTACGCCAGGAGGGCTCCAGTTGCTCTGGCTTCGGCAGCTCGAAGAGGTTGCCCGTGGTCCAGGTGACGACGTAGCGCGCGGAAGCGAAGTAGCCGTCGCCAGGATGCGTGGCACCGACGACCTCGGCGTACGCTTCGGCCGCGCCGCGGCGATCCGTGACGACGACGACGCGTCCGACCGCCTTGCTTCGATCGATCGTGCCGCGCCCTTCGGTCACTCTCGGCTCCCCTGTCCACAGTGCGCCACTGCCAGCGACGCGAGGAACAGAACCGCCAGTCCTACCCAAAAGAGAATGTCGAAGATCGGCAGGCGGCCTTCATGCCACTCACAGACGAGGCGCGGCCCGCTGAGGCTATTTGATGGCCAACTTACGAGCGCGTTCAACGTCCAGACGAGCCGCGCGACGATCAGAAGCCCGCCGATTATCAGAAGAGTCTTCATGCGAAACACCATTCTTGTTAGAGCCAACCCGAGAGCGCGCCCACCAGGCGGTACGCGTCGTCGTCAGCGCATCGTGCCCAGAGAGCGCAGACTTGAAGAGTCCGCGCATCCGCGATCGCGACATGATGCCTAGGCACAGCGCGCTCGAGCTGCTGGAGCGCCGCATTGAGCGCGACGGCCCGCGAGACGCTGCTCTCGAGCAACTCACAGCCGTCGACCGCGACTACGTACTTCTCGCTTATGACGCGCTGCGCTCTCATCGCTGAGACGCCTTCAGCGCGAGTGAAAGGGACACGAACACGCAGACAAGGGCCGACCACCCAAGCGGAGTGTCGAGGGTGCTGTAGGCGGCGCATGCCGCCTCCACGGTATGGTCGCCGACGAAGCGAGCGTCCTCGCACCAGCCGGAGGCCATTCCGAGGAACAGCAAGAGCGTACACATGAGGATAGCCGCGATCTTCAGAACGGGATCCATCTCGCCTCAACCTCGCCTTCCAGCATTGCCTCGCGCGGCGGTAGTCATCTGAGCGCGCATCGCGCGCGCACCCCGCCGCTAAGACGTTGCGCGATCCACCGCCTGTAGCGTGCCCGACGTTGCGCCGTTCTTTGCCGCAGCGCTCCCGTTGCCGACCACCGAGCTTGTGGTGGGCGCACCTGACGTGACCGGCGCGTGTGAACCCGACGCAGCGACCGAGGGGCCGCTCGTCGCTGCGCGTGTAGCTGCCGCGCCGCTCTGATTCGGCTTCTTCGCCGCGCCGTCTCGTGCGGGCGCCGGGTCGAGTACATCCTTCAAGTCATCGAGAAGCCCATCCCCCTCGTAGCTCTCAAGCTCCGCCACGGGGTCCCCTGTGCGACGGATCTTCTCAAAGACGCTCAGGGTAGAAGCGCCGGTACGCCCTTCTTCTCCCTCAGTCGAAAGCCCCAGCAGAACGCGGTCTGCAAGCTTCCTGTGGAAGTTGAGCGCAGTACTCTCCATCCGGCGAAGCAACGCGGGATCTTGCTTCCCGAGCGCTGCGACCTGCGCCCCAAGAAGGATGAAGATGCGTGTGCGCCTCTTGTCGAGGTCGCTCTTCCTGCGCAGCTCTTCGGCCGCGAGTTGTTCGTCGATCGCCGCCTTGTTAGCGGCGAGCTTGTCCGCTCGGCGTTGCAGCGCCTCACGGCGCGAGAGCTTTGGCTTCAATGCACTGTCCGTCATCCCTTCGCCTCTCTGGGCGTCAACAGCCCGTGATTCCTCATATGCATCGCACTGCTTTTTCAGATCGTCAAGACCTCGCACGCAGTGCCTTGCTTTTCTGAGACCCAAGCGATACGAAGTAGAGCGATGGGCGCGCCTATACATTGCGGAGGACCGCAATGTGGCGCGCGCCCTGAGCCACCCGATGACCTCGACCCCGCTCAGCGTGCTCTCGCTTCTCGCCGACCCTCGCCGGAGCGTCGTCGCGCACGTCGCGTACCGCGCACGCGCGCATCTGCGCTGCGAGCGCCTCGGAACTGCACACGACCACCGCGCGCGAGCGGCCGTCATCCACACCGAGCTCCTCGCACCCGAGAGTGCTCCTTCGTGGGCATGTGATCGTGAGCGCTTATGGAATCACGCCATGGACGCCGAGCTTCGCCCTCACAGCGTCGTGGCGCGCGAGCTGCGTGCGACGCTGTGGCTCGCCCAGCCTGCTCCTCCGCGCTGGCTACGTGAGTGGCTGCAGCATCACATCGTGGCGCAGGGCATCGTGGCTGACTGGTCCTTGGAGGAGCAAAGCACGAGCCGCTGCTTCGGGTTCTATGCTGTGCTGACGACGCGTCGCTTTGCCGGCGAGCACTTCGGCCGCCGCGAGCTGAGCTGGCGACTACGCGCGACCCAGCGCATGTGGATTCGTTCGTTCGAGGCCTGCCGTGAGAAGGCCGGCGTGCGCTGATGGCCCTCTACCACTTCGAAGTGCGCGTGTTCGGGCGCGCCAAAGGCGACAGCCCCATCAAGAAGGCGGCCTATCGCGCAGGCGAGCAACTGCTCGACGAGCGAACCAACCTAGTCTGGGACTACCGAGCTCGGAAGAAGG
>DASUME010000459.1:0-3030 GCA_036277895.1 Polyangiales bacterium | reverse complement strand
CAAGATCTTCAAGACGAGCGGTGCAGAGCCGCCCACCGCCACCTGCGCGGAGGTGGAGGGAGAATACAGCCATTGCTGGGGGTTGGGCTTCGCGCCCACCAACCCGGGTTGGTGGAGCGCGATTCCGAAGCGCGGCGGGCTCTCGGGCGGTCCGCAGACGCTGGACGATCTCTGAGCGTCGCGCTCGCTTCCCGCGAACGAACGATGCGAACATGCGGCCGGTGGGATGGCTCCGCTTTGCTGGCTTCGGCCTTGGGTGCGCCCTGCTGTGCCTGGCGGTCGCCAGCATGGCTCCGTGCGTGGCACTAGACGGGCGAGTCGCGTTTGCGTTCGCCTACGTTGCGGTCTCTGCGGAGATCCTGGGCCTCGCATGCCTGGCGCCTCGCCGACCGCGGATCATGGTTGCGTTCCTGATCGTCAGCGGTCTCGTCAGCCTGTTCGCGCTCGCGCAGGTGCGGGCCACCCCTTGGAGCGCTGCGGCCCTGACTCTGGCGCTCGGCGCCGGGGTCACGCTGCTTGGCGGGGCGATCGGCGCGGCCATCGAGCGGCCGGCTCACCTGGCTGCGGTGGGGCTGGTCTCGGCGATCGCGGACCTGTGGAGCGTGTTCGACCCGGGCGCGCCGTCGGCGAAGCTGGCCGCGAAGGCGCTCGCGGAGCCCGAGAGGCTGTCGCCGTTCGCGCTGCCGTTTCCGATGCTCGGCACGCCCCTCATCCCGGCCGTGATCGGGGCCGGTGACGTGCTGTTCGTGGCGCTCTACGTCGCGGCGTTTCGCGTCCATGGCCTGCCCACGCGGCGCCTGCTGGCGGCGCTCGGGCTGGCCTTCGGGCTGGGGCTCGCGGTCCTGCTCGTCAGCTTGCGGCCGATCCCGCTCTTGCCGCTGCTGGCCGCGGCGGTGCTGGCCTGCGAGCCGGCGACACGCGCGCTGGAGCGCCGCGAGTGGCGCACGGTACTGGCGGTGTGCGCGGTGATGCTGGCGGCGATCGCGTTCCGCAGTCTGTAAGCTCAATTCCCGGATTGTCGCGCAGTTGTCGAGGGCGACGCCAAGTCGGTTGTGCAAAACTCGAGGCGCGAATGAGCAACGAAACGCCGCCCACCGCGATGATGGAAAGACCGTTCGTCGATTGGTTCCGCCACTGCGCGCCGTACATCCACGCGCACCGTGGGCGTACGTTCGTGATCGCGTTCGGCGGCGAGGCCGTGGCCGACGAGGCGGACTTCCCGCGCCTGGTGCACGACCTGGCGCTGCTCTCGAGCCTCGGCGTGCGGCTGGTGATCGTGCACGGAACGCGCCCGCAGATCGAAGACCGCCTGCGCGAGGCCGGGCTGGAGAGCGAGTTCCATGACGGGCTGCGCATCACGCGCCCGGAGGCGCTCCAGTACGTGAAGGAGGCGGTCGGCATCACGCGCGTCGAGATCGAGTCGAAGCTGAGCATGAGCCAGCCGGACTCGCCGATGTCGGGCGCGCGGCTGCGCGTGGCCACCGGCAACTTCGTGCTCGCGCGGCCGGTTGGCGTGCGCGGCGGCGTGGACTTCCAGTTCACCGGCGAGGTGCGCCGCATCGACACGGACGCGATCAAGCAGCGGCTCGACACGGGCGCCGTCGTGCTGATCTCGAACCTCGGCTATTCGTGGACCGGCGAGGTGTTCAACCTCGGCGTTCATGACGTCGCGGGCAACGTGGCGGAGGCGCTCAACGCGGACAAGCTGGTCTGCCTCACGGAAGGCGAGAACGTGGTCAACCACGAGGGCCAGCTGGTGCGCGAGATCGCACCGGGCGCGGTGGATGAGCTGCTGGCGGGCAACGACCGTATGCCGCTCGACGTGCGGCGCTGGCTGCAAGCATCGGCGCGTGCGTGCCTCGGCGGAGTGCGGCGCTCCCACCTGCTCGCGCGCGACGTCGATGGCGTGCTGCTGCAGGAGCTGTACACGCGCGATGGCATCGGCACGCTGGTCGCGGTCGAGGCGTTCGAGGGCATGCGCAAGGCGAGCCCGCGCGACCTGCCCGGCATCACCGCGCTGATCAAGCCGCTCGAGAAGCGCGGCGTGTTGGTGCCCCGCACGCGCGAGCGCCTGGAGCGCGACCTGGAACACTACTCGGTGCTGGAGCGCGACGGCATGGTGGTCGCCTGCATGGCGCTCTTGCCGTTCGACGGAGGCAAGGCCGGGGAAGTGTCCAGCTTCGCGGTGCACCCGGACTACCGCAAGGGCGGGCAAGGCGAGCGCCTGCTCGGGTTCGCCGAGAAGCGGGCCGGCGATCTCGGCATGGAGCGGCTCTTTCTGCTCACCACGCGCACCGGGCACTGGTTTCAGGAGCGCGGGTTCGAGCCGTCGCAGCCGGATGCGCTGCCCGCGGAACGTCGCGCCAGCTACGATTCGGCCCGCGGATCGAAGGTGCTCGTGAAGCGCCTGACCCGCGAGCCGCCCCCGCGCTGAGGGCACGGGCTGGTCTGCTCGCGCAGGGAGAAACCGCGCGCCTCGACAAAGCGGCTGGCTCACCGATGGGGAAGTGCTACGGCCAGTCGCTAGTGCGAACGCGGACGGATTGCACCGTTCGCCCAGCAACCGAGAGTGTGCATGGCCGAGCAGGGGAACGAAGCTGCGCCGTCGGGCGACCAGGACGGAGAGCGCGAGCGGATCGTAGGCGAGGAAGAGAAGGTCCTCGCCCGTGTGCAGAAGCACCTGCAGAACCGCGAGATGCGCAGGCCCACTCAGCCCTTGATCGACTACGACAAGGAGCTGCTCGTCCTGCGCGACGCGATCAACGAAGCGCGCCTCGAAGACATCCCGCCGCTGCTCGAAGAGATGGAGCGCCTGCAGGGCGTGGCCGCGCGCAGGGCCGAGGTCACCGAGTCACACATCGACCCCAAGTCCCCGTACTTTGGGCGCTTGGTGCTGCGCGAGGGCCAGCAGAAGCGGGAGATCCTGATCGGCCGCGGGACGTACCTCGACTCGCGCACCGGCGTACGTATCGTCGACTGGCGTGATGCACCGGTCAGCCGGCTCTACTACCGCTACGAAGAAGGCGACGA
>DASUME010000458.1:0-2014 GCA_036277895.1 Polyangiales bacterium | reverse complement strand
ACGTCGTCGTCGAGCGCCTCGGCGATCTGTTCCTGCGGGTCGGCGCGCTCGGACTCGAGGTCTTGCTGCAGCTCGCCGTGCTTCTCGCCGACGCGCTTGGTGCGGCGCAGCACGTCGATCGCGCGCCGCTTGGCGGTCGCCATCAGCCACGCGCCGGGGTTCTCCGGCACGCCGCTTTCGGGCCACTTCTCCAGCGCGGTCACGAGCGCGTCTTGAGCCAGCTCCTCGGCTACGCCCACGTCGCGCACCATACGCGCGAGCCCCGCGATCAAGCGCGGCGACTCGATGCGGAACACGGCGCTGATCGCGCGCTGAACGTCCTCGGCCACGCCGCGATCAGAGCACCATCGCGCCGCGGCGCAACGTCATACGAAGGTCGCGCTCCAGCTCGGCGCGACCGCCTTGATCAGCTCCACCAGCTCGGGCGGGATGTCGCCCACACCGGTGAGCGGCCGCACCTCCAGGATGTCGTCGAAGCCCATGCCGCAGGGCGCCTTCGCGGCCCACGCCAGGGCCTCCTTCAGGGAGGGCACCTCGATCAGGTAGAAGCCGCCCACCAGCTCCTTGCTCTCGGCGAATGGCCCATCGACGGCCACGCGCTCGCCGTTGCGCACGATCGCGTGCGCGCCCTGGCCGCCCGGGTTCAGGCCCTCGGACGCGAGCAGGATGCCCGCCCGGTGCATCTCCTCGTTGAACGCCATGTAGCGCTTGAACAGCTCGGGATCGAAGGCCGCGGGCGGCGACGGGTCGTTGGGGTTGGGCTGGGCGGTGATCAGGAAGCGCATCGATGTCTCCTAGCAGGGTGGATCGCCAGGACGACGAACGAGCGGAGCGCCGATCGACAGGCCGACGAATGTTTTTCGGTGGCCTGCGACACCCACGCTCAGAAGGTGACGTCCGCGGGCCCAGCTTCGGGCAGCCAGTCGATCTTGCGCGCCGTCTTGGCGTTCAGGTCGACGACCGCGAGGGCCCTCTGTCCGGGCAGCGCGAGAACCGCCGTGTGGTCGCCGTCGTAGGCCGCGCCGAGTGCCGCCAGCAGCGACGCGTCGCCGATATCGATCGTGCCCGAGAGCACGGCCTTCTTGTCGGCCAGCTCGTACTCGCGCAGCACCAGCCGCGTGCCGACGGTGGCGGGGACCAGCACGCTCGCGCGGTTCTTGGCCGGGATCACCGGGTAGCCGATCGGGTTCTCGTCGAGCCGCACGTCCTCGAGCACCACGGGCAGCTTCGGGTCCGTGACATCGACCAGCGTGTAGCCACCCTTGGCGTCGCCACCAGTGAGGATCGCGGCGACTGCGGGCGCCTGCACGCCGAACGCGATCTTGGTTCCAGGGAAGAACGCGACACCCGCCGAGTCGCCCGCGAGCTCGATCTCGGGCGAGAGCGTGTTCTTGGGATCCGCCACGCTGAAGGTGCGCAGCGAGCCCGCGTCGCCGAAGCCGAAGATCGCGACCGTGCCGCTGTCGTCGAACGCGAGCTCCTCGGGGAACAGCCCGGCCGGGATGGTCTCCGTGATCTTCTTGTTCTCGAGGTCGATCACGACCAGCGTGCCGTCCGCCGTGCTGAGCCCGCCGCTGCCGAAGTTGGCGGCGATGGCGCGCTTGCCGTCGGGCGTGATCTGGATCGCCATCGGGCCGGGACCGGCCTCGAGCGTGGCGGTCACCGCGCCGCTCGCGACGTCGAGCATGAGCAGCTTGCCCGGGCCGGTGGGGATGCTGGTGGCGCCGATCAGGAAGCCCGAGGCCGGGATCGCGAAGAAGCCGGTCGAGCTGGAGACCAGCGCGGTCTTCTTGTCGGGCGTGAGCGCGACGTCCACCGGACCCGGCGGATACGCCGCGAGGTCGATCGTGCTCGTCACCAGCTCGGCGCGGGTGGTCGCGGTCGCGAGCTTGGCGGCATCGACGTACGAGATGCTGCCGTTGAACCAATCGGCCACGAGCGCGAGCTTGGCCGGAACCTCGACCTCGCTCTCGTCTGCCGCGTCGTCACCACAAGCCAAGAGCAGCCCCAGCAG
>DASUME010000457.1:0-16948 GCA_036277895.1 Polyangiales bacterium | reverse complement strand
TGATCGGCGTGACCTCGTTCTTCCGCGATCCACCGGCGTTCGAGAGCCTGGCCGCGACCTTGACCGAGTACGTGCGCGGCAAGGCCGAAGGCCAGGCGCTGCGCGTGTGGGTCGCCGGCTGCTCGACCGGCGAAGAGGCGTACTCGATCGCGATCCTGCTGCGCGAGGCGCTCGAAGCCGCCGGACGTGATCTCCAGGTGCAGGTGTTCGCCACCGACCTCGACCCCAAGGCGATCGACATCGCGCGCGCGGGCACCTACCCGCTGGGCATCGTCGGCGACGTGAGCCCGGCACGCCTGAAGCGCTTCTTCACGCGCAACGACAGCGGCTACCAGGTGCGCAAGGAGCTGCGCGAGATGCTGGTGTTCGCGACCCAGAACCTGATCGAGGATCCGCCGTTTACGAAGCTCGACCTGATGAGCTGCCGCAACCTGTTGATCTACCTGGATGCGAGCTGCCAGCGCCGGCTATTTCCGATCTTCCACTACGTGCTGCGCACGGGCGGCACGTTGTTCCTGGGCTCGTCGGAGACGATCGGGCAGTTCACGAACTTGTTCGACTCGGTCGACAAGAAGTGGCGGCTCTACCAGCGACGCGAGGTGGCCGGCGGCACGTACGTGGCCGACATCCACGCTGCGGTGGCGCTGGAGCCGGGCGTCGTCGAGGGCGTGCCGCTGGGTCTCGTGCCGCGGCGCAGCGAGCTCGGTGCCGGTCCGCTGGCCGAGCGCATGTTGCTGCGGGAGCTCGTGCCGCCCACGGTGCTGATCCGCGAGCGTGGCGAGATCGTGCACATCCACGGCCGCACCGGCATGTTCCTGGAGCCCGCGCCCGGCCAGCAAGCGCAGGCCAACATCTACAACATGATGCGCGAGGGGCTGCACCTGGAACTGGCCGCGGCCATGCGCCACGCCACGCGCCAGCCCGATGAGGTGCAGCGGCGCAACCTGCAGGTGAAGACCAACGGCCACTACTCGCGGGTCGACCTGCGCGTGAAGCGGCTGAGCGAGCCCGAGACGCTGCGTGGCCTGTACCGTGTGTCCTTCGAGAGCTCGCGCGCGCTGGAGGTCAGCCCGGACACCGCGAGCGAGGCCGCGGGCTCCCACACGCGCGTGCACGAGCTCGAGCGCGAGCTGCTCTATACCAAGGAAAGCCACCAGGGCACGATCGAGGAGCTGGAGACCGCGAACGAAGAGCTCAAGTCGACCAACGAAGAGCTGCAGTCGACCAACGAAGAGCTGCAGAGCGCCAACGAGGAGCTGGAGACCTCGAAGGAAGAGCTGCAGTCGCTGAACGAGGAGCTGCAGACGGTCAACGTGGAGCTGCACGGCAAGGTGGAGGAGCTGTCGCGCGCCAACGACGACATGACCAACCTGCTCAACGCGACCGACATCGCGACCATCTTCCTCGACAACGACCTCAACATCAAACGCCACACGGAGCAGGCGAGGCGCGTGATCCGGCTGATCCCGTCGGACGTCGGTCGCTCGATCGGCGACCTGGTATCGCGGCTGAGCTACGACCGGCTGACCGAAGATGCGCGCGAGGTGCTGCGCACGCTGGGCGCCAAGGAAGTGGAGGTCCAGGGCAAGAACGACGGCAAGTGGTACCTGATGCGGCTGTTGCCGTACCGCACCACCGACAACGTGATCGACGGCCTGGTGGTGACCTTCGTGGACATCACGCGCGTGAAGCTGCTGCAAGAGAGCGAGGCACGGCTGTTGCGCGCGCTGCAGCACGCGCCGGTCAGCGTGTTCGGGATCGACGCATCGCTGCGCTTCGTGTGGGCTTGCAGCCCGGTGCTCGGTCGCGATCAGTCGACCTTGGTTGGACGCAGCTTCGAGGAAGTGTTCGCCGGCGAGCACCACGAGGTCCGAGCTCAGCTGGAGGCAGCGGTCGCGAGCCGGCAGCCCGTGCGCAAGCAGCTGACGGTGACGCTGCTAGGCCAGCCTCAGTTGCTCGAGCTGTTCGCAGAGCCGGAGCGCCGCCGCGAGGATGCCGCGGGCCTCAGCTGTGTGCTCGCGCTGGTGTCGAAGTCAGCGGAAGCGTAGCGCGCGCCACAGATCGAGCAGCGCGAGCAGTTCCTGGTTCAGCACGCTCCCCGGGCGCTCCTCCTCCACGTGCCAGAGATGGAGCTGCTCGAGCAGCTTGCCCGTGTCCCGGCCGAAGCTCGGCGGCACGGCGATCACCAGCCGCCCTGCCATGCCGGGTTGCATCAGCGTGAGCGCCGAGAAGAACGCCACGCCCGTCATCTTCGGCAGCAGCAGCGCGCACAACACGAGCTCGTACTGGTGGCCGCTCATCAACTGCGTGAGCGCATCTTCCGGCGCCATCACGGTGACCTGAAAGCACTCGCGGAGCTCGGCTTCGAGGGTGAGCGCACGCACCGGCTGATGAACGAGCAACAGCCGTGGCTGCGGCGCCTTCTTCAGCTCGCGTTGCGCGGGTCGCGCCTTGGCGAGCGGCAGCATCAGCCGCACGACGCTGCCTCCACCGGGCTCGCGATCGAGCTCCAGGCGCCCTTCGAGCCGGGTGGCGAGCCGGCGTGCCACCGTGAGCCCGAGCCCGGCGTGTCCCTCCTTCGTGCTGAGGAATGGATCGAAGGCGCGCTCCAGCTCGCGTAGCGGCGCACCGCAGCCGGCGTCCGCGATACGCAGCTCGAGCGCCGACGCGTGCGTGAGCAGCTGCACGCGCAGGTAGGGCCGCGGCGCTCCCTGCATCGCCTCCATCGCGTTGCGCAGCACGTTGCGCAGGATCTGGGCCAGCAGCGCGGGCTCCGCGCGCACCGTGGGCGTGCCGTCTGCTTCCAGCTCCAGCTCCAGCTCGCTCGCGCTCCCACTCAGCTCGCGCAGGCAGCATGCGAGCACCCAGAGCGGGTCGGCTTCCGACCAGGTCGCTCGCGAGGACGACTCCCATACCCGGTGTCGCAGCGAGGGCGGCTCCAGTGAGTAGGCCTCGTAGTGCGCGAACAGCTCGGGCAAGCTCGCGCAGCGCAGCGCTTGTTCCTTGGCCTGGGGGCGAAGCACCGGCTCGGGCTCGGCCGCGGGCTCGCTCAGCACGCGCCGCGCGCAGCTCTCGGCGCGATCGAGCAGCACGTCGAGCGCGATCGTGCGCGCCGCGGGGAAGCCACGCAGCTCGGACACCATCATCTTTACGTGCGTACGCGCAGCACCGAGGTCCGTCAGCGTCATGAACAGCGCATTCCAGCGGTCGAGCGAAGAGCGCGTGGGGGCCGGAGGCGCGGCGTCACTCCTCAGCAGCGCATCGACCGACGCCAGCAGCGTGGGCCCGCTCAGCGGCTTGGCCAGGAAAGCCTGCGCGTCGATCGCGGCCGCCCGTGGTGAGGTATCGGCGGAGACCGCGATCACCGGGATGGCGGCCAGCCGCGGGTCACGCTTCTGCTCGAGCCGGAACTCCCAGCCATCCATCTCGGGCGTCCAGAGGTCGAGCAGGATCAGATCCGGCAGCGCCTGCGTGCGCAGCGACGAGAGCGCCTCGTTGCCGTTCGCGCATAGCTCCACCTGGTAGTGCTCACGCTCGAGCAGGTGGCGCACCGCGAGCGCCATCTCGTGATCGTCCTCGACGACTAAGACGCGCGCGCGCACCTCGACCGGTGCACCGCGCGTGGACACTTCGCCGACAGCTGCGCTCACGTTCGCTCCGTGGAGAGCCCTGCTCCTCGCAGCAAGACGAGAAACGCGTAGCAGGCTTAGCCCTACCGTGCGACCCTAGGCGTTCGAAATGGGCGCTGACTATGCGTAACCGCGCGAGGCGATGAGCCTCGAGGACCTCAGCCGTGAGCAACTCCTGGAGCTGATCGAGGGGTTCCTGACGGAACACGATCGGCGCCACGAAGACGTCAGCGCGCGGGCGGACGAACAAGCGCGCTCGGTTGCCGAGCTGAAGCTCTACCAGGTGGAGCTCGAGCTGCAGAACCGCGAGCTACGGCGCGCACAGCTGGAGCTCGAAGAGGCGCGCGACCGCTTCAGCGGTCTTTACGAGCTGGCGCCGGTCGCGTACCTCGTGCTCGACGACGCCGGCCTGGTGATGAGCGCAAACCATGGTGCGGCGCTGCTGTTCCGACAGCCTGCGTCCGCGTTGCTGAGGCGCTCGCTGGTGGTGCTGTGCGGCAGTTCGCACGCGCTGGCGCAGCTGCTCGCGCGCTGCACGCAGCACGAGGCGCGCGGCAGGACCGAGCTCGCGATCCCGATCCAGGACGATATGCTCGACCTGGAGGTGCTGGTCACGTGCAGCCGTGATCCGCGCACGAACACGATGGCGTATCGCTGTGCGCTGCTCGATGTCAGCGTGCGCAAGCGTGCCGAGCGCGAGCGCGACCGCGCGATCGTGGCCGAGCGCGCGCTGCATGCATGCTTTCAGGCGCTCGACCGCATCCACCTCGCGATGCACGGCGTGTTGTCCAGCCGCGCTCCCACGCTCGTGGCGGACCTGATCCAGCTGTTCGCCGATGCGGTGCTGCAGCTGTTCGACGGCGAGCGGCTCACGGTGCAGCTGGAGGGGCGCGAGTTCGTCACCCGCCGTGGCCACACGCACGGCCTGGTCGCCGGCTCCGCGAGCATGACGGTGCCGCTCGCACTGGCCGGACGACCGGTCGGAGAGCTGCGCGTGGAGTTCGCCTCCGGCGCGCCGGCTTCGCAAGGGCAGACGGTCGCCGACTATACGCGCGCGCTCGCACTGATCGGCGACCGACTGGCGCTGGCGCTCGAGCTGGCGCGCCTGCACGACGCGGAGACGCTCGAGCGCCAGCGGCTGGAGTGGCTCGATCGAGCGCGGCAGACGCTGAGCGACGTGAGCGATCTGCACGACGTGCAGACCGCGATCGATCGCTGCGCGCAGCAAGCCCGCAGCGCGCTCGCGCTGGACGTGGAGAGCTACGTGTTCGAGCACGACCGACTGTTCTCACTCGCGCCCGAACGCCGCTTCACGCGCTTGCTCGCTCGCTGGCTGGAGCGCAAGGTCGTGCGCACGAGCCGCACCCTGACGCGCGACGAAGCTCCGCGGATCTTCCGCGCGCTCGGCTGTCACGCGTTGCTGATCCTGCCGCTGACCTCGCGCCATCGTGTGCTCGGCTTCCTGTGCTTCGCGCTCGCGGAGGCGGCACCGAGCGAGCACGTGCGCACGCTCGAGGAGCTCTCACGCCTGGCCGCAGGCGCGCTCGACAGCGCGCAGCTGCTGCACGAGCTGCGCGGCGCCGTCGACGCGCGCGACACGCTGCTGGCGCTAGTCGCGCACGATCTGCGCAGCCCGCTGAACGCGATCTCGCTGACCACCGACTCGCTCTCCGAGCCACCTCCGCACGAAGAACGCCGGCGCAGCGCACCGCAGCTGCAGCTCATCCAGCGCTCGATCCAGCGCATGTCACACCTGATCGAAGACCTGCTCGCGACCGCGCACATCGACGCTGGCTCGTTCGCGATCGACCCGCGCGTGTTGCCGGCGGAGGAGCTGGCACACGAGGCCGGAGAGCTGAATCGGCCGGCAGCGGAGGCCAAGCACATCACGCTGCAGGCGGGATCCAGCAGCGAGCTGGGTGCGGTGTTCGCGGATCGTGAACGTGTGATGCAGGTGCTGACCAACCTGATCGTCAACGCGATCAAGTTCTCGCCGCCGCACAGCACCGTAGGCCTGGAGGTCGCGCCCGAGGTCGAGCACGTGCGCTACAGCGTGCGCGATCGCGGGCCGGGCATGTCGGCGCTGCAGCTCGCGCAGGTGTTCCGTCGCTACTGGCGCGGCAAGGGCGCGCGCACGGGCCTCGGGCTCGGCTTGTACATCGCGGAGCGCATCGTCAGCGCACACGGCGGGCGGATCTGGGCGGAGAGCACCGAAGGCGCCGGCGCCGCGTTCCACTTCACGCTGCCGCGCAAGCCTCAATCCTCGTAGGGATTCGGGCGTTCTTGCGGCGCGGGCTTGGGCCTGGGCGGGACGAGCGGCGCATCCGGCGCAGTCTGTCCGGCACGCTCGATCAAGCGCTCGAACGGGCTCTTGCGCTGGCCCGGGCTGCGATCGAGGCGCAGCGTGAGCTCGCGGTCCTGATCGAACGCCACGAACTGCTTGAGCGGCCGAAAGCCCTCGGCGCTGGCCTCGAGCCGGTGGTTGGCGTCGTCCTTGGTGAAGGCCCCCTGGAACGGCAGCGACAGCGGTACCCCATCGAGGCTCACGCGCGCCTGCGGCGGATCGACGATCACGCTCAACGCGATCGTGTTCTTCGGCAGCGGAGCGCTGGGTGGGCGCTCGAGCTCGGCCGGCTTCGCGGGCACGGGGATCGCAACCGCCGGCAAGGGCGCAGGCGGCTTGTTGCCGATCACGAACCACATCGCACCGGCTCCCCCCGCGAGCGCGAGCAGCAACAACGCAACCCACGTGAACGACGCGGGCGGCGCGGGGGTGGTCGAGCGCGCGGGCATGTGCCGGATCGAGCTGCGCTCGTCCATCGGTCCGTCGGACAAGTACAGGGCGAGCTTGCGACGCGGCCCGCTGGAGGCGTCGACCTCGGGCGGCAGCGAGCCACGCTTCACCCGCTGCACCTGCTCGTCGATCAGCTTGTGCAGCTCGGCGCGCTCGCTCGCGAACAGGCGCTCCATGTGCTCGGAGAGCGCGCGCGTGCTGGAGCGCAGCTTCATCTCCTCGAGGTGAGCCTCGATCGCATCGGCCAGCTCGGTCGCAGTTTCGAAGCGCGCGGCCGGCTCGAGGGCCACCGCACGTTCGACGATCGCCTCCAGCGAAGGCGGTACGTCCGGCCGCAGCGCGCGCAGCTTGCGCTCGCCGCCGGTCAAGCGCGCTTGCATCTTGTTGACGTCGCTGACCTTGCGTCCGCCCGCGAAGCGATGGCCGCTGATCACCTCCCACATCATCGCGCCCAGCGCGAAGATGTCCGCGCGGCCATCGATGCGATCGCTGCGCAGCTGCTCGGGCGCGATGTAGTCGAGCTTGCCCTTGATCATGCCGACCTGCGTCAGGTGCTCGGCATCCGCGGTCTTGGCGATCCCGAAGTCGAGCAGCTTGACGTGGCCGTCGTAGGTGACGATCACGTTCTGCGGGCTGACGTCGCGGTGCACGACCTCCAGCTGCTCGCCCTGAAAGCCCTTCAGCGTGTGCGCGTAATGCAGGCCGCGTGCGAGCTCGGCGATCATGCGCAGGTACTCGGCGAGCGGGATCTCCTGGTCACCGCGCGCGCGGTTGAGCACGGTGCTCAGCGGCTGCCCGTCCAGGTACTCCATGGCCAGGAAGTAGCGGCCGTCCAGCTCGCCGACCTCGTACGTGTGCACGATGTTCGGGTGCACCAGGCGCGCCGCGAGCCGCGCCTCCGCCATGAACATGCGCACGCCCTCCTCGCTGCCCGCGAGCATGTCCTGACGCATGATCTTGATGACGAGCAGCTTGTTGAAGCCCGACGGCCCCGGCATCAGGGCGAGGAAGACGTTCGCCATCCCACCTTGGCCGAGCGACGCGATCAGGTGGTACTTGCCGAACACCCCCAGCTCGGCCCCCGCGGGCACGCTGCCGCTGTGCGGTTTCTGCATGCCGGCTCAGGCTAACAAAGCCTTGCGCATCGCCAGAGTGCACAACTTCCGGCACCCCCGCTTCAGGCGCGCAAGCCAGTGGGCGTCACGCCGAGCAAGCGCCGCATGCAGCGGGCCATGTGGCTCGGATGAGCGAAGCCCGCTTCCAGCGCGACCTGGCTGATCGAGAGCTCGCCCGCGAGCAGCAGCTGCTTGGCGCGCTCCACCCGGCGCTGCACCACGTACTCGTGCACCGGCACGCCGAAAGAGCCGCGAAAGAGTGCCTTGAACTGCGTGCTTCGTAGCTGGGTCAGGTCGGCCAGCTTGGTCAGCCGCAGGTCGCGATCGAGGTGCGCTTCGATGTACTCGGCCACGCGCCTTCGTTGCAGTGGCGACAAGCCACGTTGCAGCCGCTCGTCCCCGCGATACCGACCGAGCAGGTGCACGGCCAGCGCGAGGCCGAGGCCCTCCGCGTAGAGCACCCCATTCAGGTTGCCGGTGGTGCGCTCGGCCTCGAGGGCCTGCGCGATGAGCGCGATCTGCAGGTCGCGAAAGTGGTTCTTCTTGTCGAGTCCGGCGCGCACCCCGAGCTCGTCCGCAGCGCGCGTCCGCAAGGCAGGCGAGAGCGACACCATCAGCGAGCGGCTCGCCGTGTCTTCGTACCAGCCGTCGACTTCACCCGCGGGCACGATGTCGAGGTCACCGTCCGAGTACACGAAGCTCTCCGCCTGGCAGCGCCCCGGCACCGGCGCCCCGGTGTGCACCTTCACGCGATGGTCGAGGCTGGGCGCGAGCTCGATGTACCCGGGCGCGCCGTGCAGGATGTCGATGCCGAGTCCGAGTCGCGCAGGGGTCATGCCGTTCAGCGTCCGATCTTGTCCTTGCGTCGTCCAGCCGTGCGCGACCGTTAGCGCGCGGCGCGGCATCTCTGACGGATGAAGCGCGCGTGTCGCGCACGACCGACGGAGAGAACATGGATCTGGCAGGCAAGAAGGCGCTGATCACGGGCGGCAGCAACGGCATGGGCTTCGCGATCGCACAGCTCGCGCGGGCGCGCGGGGCGGACGTGCTGATCACGGGGCGCCGCGCGAGCACGCTCGAGGTCGCGGCAGAGCAGCTCGGCGTGCACGCGTTGGTCTCCGATGCAGCCTCGCTGCCGGACATCGAGCGCCTGGCCACGCACGTGCGCGACGGTCTCGACGCCGTGTTCCTCAACGCCGGCTACTGCAAGTTCAACGGCCTGCTCGACGTCAGCGAGCGCGAGTACGACCACACGTTCGCGCTCAACACCAAGGGCGTGTTCTTCGCTGTGCAGAAGCTCGCGCCGCTGGTGCGTACGGGCGGCGCGATCGTGATCACGACCTCGATCGCCGACGCGGTCGGTTATCCCGGCATGAGCGTGTACGCGGGCACCAAGGCCGCGGTGCGCTCGATCGCGCAGGTGGCTGCGGCGGAGCTGATCGCACGCGGGGTGCGCGTGAACCTGCTCAGCCCCGGCTTCATCAAGACGCCGACGATGGGCCTGCCCGAGGCGAGCGCGGCCGAGAACGCCGCGTTCGTGGGCGAGGGCGAGCAGCTCACGCCGATGGGCCGCATCGGCACCAGCGAGGAAGCCGCGAAGGCGGCGCTGTTCCTCGCCTTCGACGCAACATTCACCACCGGCTTCGAGCTCGTGATCGACGGCGGCATGACGACGGTGGTGCGAACGTGAAGCGCTACCAGAGCTGATGATCCCAGGTCACCGACGCCATCAGCCCGAGCCGATCGCCCTTCGCGAAGCCGAGCAGGCCCAGCAGCGAGAGCTGAAGTGTCTCGGTGACCTCGGTGCCGAAGCCCGCGAGCAGGAACGCCTGGTTCGGGTCGGTGTCGCCCTGTGTGTCGCCGTAGTAGTGCGCACCGGCGAACTGGCCCTGCAGCGTCCACTTGCGACGTAGCTCCAGGTCGTACTCGACGGCGGCGCCGTACACGAGCGCGCCGGCCTGATCGCGATCGAGGAAGGTGCCGAGGTTGCCGACGACGCGCAGCTCCTTGGTGCCACCTCCTGCGAGCAGCAGCGCACCGAGGCCGACGCCGCGCGCGTTGTCGATCGTGCGGAAGCGAGGGCCCACCTGCAGGCCCATGCCGAACGTGGTGTGCTCCTGGTTGTCCTGCTTGAGGTTGAGCAGCTCGAAGCGGGCGGAGGTCCACAACGGATCCCCGCCCAGACCGACGTCGGACGTGCCGAGGTTGGTCAACGAGAAGGCGCCGTCGATGCTGACCTCGAGCCAGCTCAGCACCCCGAGGTCGACCTCGAGGTCGGGCAGGATGTAGCGGCTGCCGTCGACGCCGTCGCCGTACAGGCCGCCGGTCATCACGTTCAGCTCCAGGTTGCCCGGCTTCTGCAGCTCCAGCGTCTCGGGGTCGAAGCGCGCGCGGAAGACGCGCGCTTCGACCGGAGCTGCGGCGAGCAACACGCCCATGGCGAGCACTCGACTAGCTACCTTGCAGCTCATTCAGGCACGAGGGTACGCGCAATCCAGCGTGCGGCCTGCAAAACAGACACACCGGGTCAGCGCGTGACCTTCACGTCTGCGTTGCGCTCGACCGGCCAGAGCTGGCGATCGGACTGGGCGACGGCACCCTTGCTGCGCACGTGGATGTCGTCTTCCGCCACGCCGCGGCCGCGCAGGTACTCGGCCACCACCTTGGCGCGCTCCAGCGAGAGCTGGTCGTTGCGCTCCTTGGTGCCGCTGGGGTCCGCCGAGCCCACGATCGTGGCGTGGTCGACCTCGTGGCGCTTGATGCAGTCCGCCACCGTGTCGAGGCTGTGCTGCGAGCGCTCGTCGAGCGTGGCCGAGTTGGTCGCGAAGTACACCTCCAGCTCACAGGCCTGGACCTGGGCACTCTTCTCGCGCGGCACGCCATTGCCCTCTGGCAGGGTCGTGTGCACGTCTTGATCACGCCCCAGCGCGTGCTCGTCGCTGACCTCGGTGTAGTGCATGCGCGTCTTGTCGGGCGCCTCGTTTGGCGACACCTCGTCGTTCGTCACGGCACTCACCGACGCGCGTTCGCGCTGGCTGTCGTGTGCGCAGGCCGATCCGATCGCCAGCAGCGCGCACGCCGCGAGCATGGTCCCCTTGCTTCGCATGTTCTCCTCCTTGCCTGTCCGCCCTTACAGAGGCATCGCGCGTGCCAACCAAGACTGCAGGCGTGGATCGAGGTGAGAGCCGCGTAACATGGCGCGCACCATGAAGCGCTTGCTCGTGTTGTCCTTGTTGGCCGCAGCGTGCGCGGGCGACGCGCATGAGACCGAGATCTCGCAGAGCACGGCCACGTTCGGCCCTCCGATCGCACAGAACCCGTGGGCCGCGATCGACTTCGCCACCCAACACGGCGACACGGGTGCCTCCGACACGTCGACGCTGCCCGGACCCGGTGTCGGCACGGTCGCGGTCGAACGTCTCGATCTGCTCGCGGCCTGCCCTTCCATCTTCCTGCTGCGCAGCGGGCGCGCGGTCGCGGTCTGCACGAAGCTGCTCAACCAGACGCCGACCGTGGTGCTGTTCGACCCCGAAGCGCTGACCACGGTCACGACGCGCGCGTTGGCGCGAGGTTCGTTGTTCGGCGGCGTCTATCCGTACCTCGACGAGCGCGAGCGCCTGGTGGTGGTCGACGGCGAGAACAACCTGCTGCGCATCGACACGCAGGACCTGCACGTGGAGCAGACGATCGCGCTCGGCCTCGCCGGGGATCACGTGGTGGGCTTGATCCCGGACTACGAGGGGCGCGATTGGTTCGCGAGCGAGGGCGGCGTGATCGGCACGGTCACGCGCGAGGGTATGATCACGACCTTGCACCTGGGCGAGCGCATGCAGAACAGCATCGCGAGCGCACCGTCCGGCATCGCCGTGATCAGCGACCAGGCATTGTATCTGTTCAGCGCGGGACCGACGATCCGCGCGCGCATCCCGTACGACCGCGGCGCAGCGCGCAAGCCCGGACAGCTGAGCTGGGGCAGCGGTACCACGCCCACCTACTTCGGTCCGCGCACGGGCAGCGACTATGTCGCGATCACGGACAACGCACTGCCGCTGCGCCTGATCGTCGTACGCAACGACGGCTCGCCCGTGTGCACACTCGCGCTGCCGGGCATCGACGGCACCGAGAACTCGCCGATCGGCGCCGGGCGCAGCGTGTTCGTGGCCAGTACCTACGGCTACGCGTACCCGGCGTTGCCTGCCGATGCCGGGCCGAGCGCAGAAGCTCCGTTCGTTGGAGGGATCGCGCGCGTCGATGTCGAGGACGACGGCTGCCGGCTGGTCTGGAGCGCCGCCGTGCGCAGCGTCGCGGTGCCGAAGCTCTCGCTCGCCGACGGGCTGATCTACACGGTCGCGCAGCGCGACGACGGCTTCGCGTACACCGCACTCGATGCCGCGGATGGCATGTTGCTGGCGCAGCAACCGCTGGGGGAGATCGCGGCCCCGATGCAGCTCGCGGCCACGATCGCGGCGGGCAGGACCTTGTTCCAGGGCACCACGACGAGCATCGTGCGCATCCGTCCCGCCCAACGGTGATCTGGCATACGCCTTAACCGGTATTCGGGAGCCACGCGCGAGGGTAAGGTGGCGTCGTCGTATGTCCCCCCGTGCGCGCTTTCTTCTGCTCTCGCTGTTGCTCGGCTGCGACGCGCGTGACGCGCGTGTCGCGCTCGATGACGTGCTCGACGCGTCCGAGCCTGGCGGCGAGCGGGTGGACGCGAGTCGCCCAGCGCGCGATGCGCAGCTCGCGATGGTGGACGCGCGGCGCGATGAAGCATCCGTGCGCGACGCGGCCGTGGATGCCTTCGTCGAGCTCCCGTATGGCCCGCAGCTGCCGGACAACCCGTATGCGGCGGGCGATGGCTTCGCGACGCAGCACGGCGACCCGGGAGCATCGGACACCACGCCGCTGCCCGGGCCCGGCGCGAAGGTGAAGAGCACGCCGCTCGATCTGCTCGCGGTGTGCCCTTCGCTCCTGCCGCGCGAGGACGGCACGCTGCTCGCGATCTGCACCCAGATCGCGAACCAGACGCCCGCCGTGTTCCTGATCGATGCCGCACAGCTGCGCACGCTCGCGTCGCTGCAGCTCACCAAGGGCGATCTGTTCGGTGGCGTGTACCCATTCCTCGATCGCGAAGGGCGCGTGGTGGTCGTCGACGGCGCGAACGAGCTGCTGCGCATCGGCGTCGAAGCGGGCGCGCTGAAGATCGTGGAGCAGGTCGCGCTCGGCGACGCCGTCAGCGCGCACTGCGGCAGCCGCACCTGCGACAGCGTGGTGGGCCTGGCGCCCGACTACGCGGGGCAGGTCTGGTACGCGACCGCGAGTGGGCTCGTGGGCATCGCGGGTGGCGGCACGCTCGACCTGAAGGAGGGCGTGGCGAACAGCATCGCGATCGCGCCCGAGGGTACCGCCGTGGTCACCGATCATGCGCTGTACTTGCTGACCGCGGTCGGGGGAGCTCCGCGCGTGACGATGCGAGCCGAGTATGATCGCGGCTCGGCGCGCAAGCCCGGGCAGCTGAGCTGGGGCAGCGGCTCGACGCCCACCTTCTTCGGGCCGCGCACGGGCAGCGAGTACCTCGCGATCACGGACAACGCGCGCCCCACGTTCAAGCTGGTCGTGCACCGCACCGATGGCTCTCCGGAGCCCGTGTGCACGCTGGCGGTGCCCTCCCCCGCCGGCGACGCCAGCGAGAACTCGCCGATCGGCGCGGGCCGCAGCGTGATCGTGACCAGCACGTTCGGTTATCCGTACCTCGCGCTGCCGAAGAACGCGCGCGTGAGCGTACCGGACTCGGCTCCGCTCACCGGCGGCATGGCGCGCATCGACGTGCTTGCGGACGAGAGCTGCAAGCTCGTGTGGACCAACGCGGTGCGCTCCGCGACGGTGCCCAAGCTCTCGACCGCGGACCGCAGCATCTACACGATCGAGCGCAAGCTCACGCTCGGCCCCAACAGCAGCCCGTTCGATGGCTACGCGTACACGGTGATCGACCCGCAGACCGGCGCGGTGACCACGTCGCAGACCTTGTCCCTCAGTGATCCGATGCAGCTCGCGGGCACGATCGGCCGCGCCCGCGCCTGGTACCAGGGCACCACCACCGGCCTCGCCCGCATCGAACCTTCGCCGTAACGTTTGGGCCGGACGGCTCGCTCTGGATCACCGGCCACGACAACCCGGAGATCCACAAGATCGCGTTTCCGGAGATCGGCTCGAAGCTGGTGGTCGTGAAGACGTACCCGCTCGCGGGCATCCGCGGGCAGGGCATCGCCTGGGACCCAGCCAGTGCGGCGTGCTGTACGGCATCCTCCGCGCGACCGACGAGGAAGACGCCGCCGGGGTGCCGAACAAGGTCACGGCCTCGCGGCTTCAGGAGTGAGGCACATGCACTCGTGCGCGCGATCGATGTCGGCGAGCACACGGTCGCGCAGCGAAAGGTAGACGGTACTCATCGCGGCACGAAGGCGAGGCCGACGAACGCCAGCTGGAGGTCCGCCTTCTTGGGCTTGATCGTCTTCGCCTCCAGCGGCTCGTCGGTGGGGGACGGCAGCGCTTCGACCGACGCGCGCAGGTCGGCCTCGATCTTGGCGCGCGCGTCGGCGGCGGCGGCGAGCTGTTCCTGGAGGCGCGCGACGTCGCCGCCTTCCTTGGAGACCTTGGAGGCGCTGCGCGCGACCTTGCTGGCGCGCTGCACGTCGGCCTTGCTGAGGCCGCTCTTGCCGAAGAACGCGCCCAGGATCGCACCGCCGAGATCGAGCGCGCCGGAGATCTTGGCGGCGTTCGCTTGCTGGTGCTCCTGTTGCAGCTGCGTGGCCAGCTTCGACTCCCTCTCGCGTGCGCTGCGCAGCTTGGCGTCGAACTTGGCCTGCAGCGTGGCGACCTTGCCGTCGCGGGCCTCGCGAGCGCTCAGCGCGACGCGCGCGCGGAAGTCGCGCTCGCTCTCGCCCGGCTCGGAGCTGAGCTTGGTGCTCGGGCTCTTCCACATCGTCGAGGCTGAGCGCTCGAGCGCGCACGCGAGCGCTTCCTTGCCCCACGCGGCGTAGCGCTTCTTCTCCAGCGCGGCCGGTGGGATCGCAGCGAAGCCCAGCGCTTCGGGCGCCTTCGCGAGGCGCTCGATCGGCAGCGCGAGCTCCTCGGCGTTCTCGAAGTGGATCGGGATCGCGCCCTGCTCGAAGCGCGCGAGCAGCGAGAGCGTGCGCGCACCGCCGATGCGCACGACCGCGAGCAGCGCCGCTTCGTAGCGTGAGGCTTCGGCCGAGCGCGGGAGGTACGCGACGTCGATGCCTTCTGGAATGGTTGGGGCGCTGGGCGACGTCGGGGCGCTCGCGGACACCGGGGCGCTCGCGGGGGCGCTCGGCACCTTGCGCGGATCCATCAGCGCCTTGATCTCCTGCCGCGTCAGCGGACCGCGCAGGAACGACAGCGTCTGGCGCGTGCCGAACACCTGCGGTGCCCCACCGCGCGCGCTGTGCAGCACGAACGTGCGCGGCGCCAGGCCCGCGAGCAGCCCGTCGAGCGAGCCGCGATCGAAGCTCGCGCCGGACGTGGTCGCCGCGCCCTCCATGCCGTCGAGCACACGCGCGCGATCGCGCTCCGTCTGCAGGCGACCGAGGAACCAGGTGCCGATGTTCGCGAGCCCCTTGTAGTCGAGGTCGACCGGGTTCTGCGTCGCGAGCACCAGGCCCACGCCAAACGCGCGCGCCTGCTTCAACAACGTCAGCATCGGCCGCTTCGAGGGCGGCTCGGCCACCGGCGGGAAGTATCCGAACACCTCGTCCATGTAGATGATCGCACGCAGCGACGACGTGCCGCTCTGCGCGCGCGTCCAGGCCAGCACCTCGTTCAGCAGCAAGGTCACGAAGAACATGCGCTGCTTGTCGTCGAGGTGCGCGATCGAGATCACCGACACGCGCGGCTTGCCCTGCGCCGTGTAGAGCAGGCTCTGCACGTCGAGCGGCTCGCCGCTGAGCCAGCTCGCGAACGCCGGCGACGCGAGCAGGTTGTTCAGCCCGAGCACGAGCTTCATGCGCTCCTTCTCGGGGTAGAACGACTCCAGGTCGAGCACACCCACCTCCGCGAACGGCGGCGTCTTCACGCGCGCGAGCAGGTTGGCGAGCGTCAGGCTCTCGCCCTTCTGGAACGCCTCCGTGAGGACGCGCGCGAGCAGGATGTGCTCGCGGCTCTGTAGCGGGTCGGCCTCGATGTCGAGCAAGCCGAGCAGGCCGGACACCGTCGCCGACACGCGCTCACGAAACAGCTCCTCGTCCTCGCGCAGCGCCGCGGCGGGAGCCTCCAGCGAGCGCACGATCGACAGCGGCAAGCCCGCGCTCGAGCCCGGCGTGTAGATCGCGAAGTCCGCCGACGCCTTCAAGCGTGCGATGCGCGCTGCGTCCTGGAGGGAGGTCGTGAGCCCGGCGCGCATCTTCTGGCCCACGTCGTCCGCCAGCGCCTCGCGCGTGACGCCGCGCCGCTCCGCCTCCGCCGGATCGATCCACGGCGCGAGCTCTGCGCTCGCGAGCTCGGGGAACGTCAGCAGCAAGTTGCCGAGGTCCCCCTTGGGATCGATCGCCAGCACCGGGATGCCGTCGATCGCAGCCTCTTCGAGCAGACCGATACACAGGCCCGTCTTGCCGCTGCCGGTCATGCCCATGCACACCGCATGGGTGGTCAGCCGCTGCGACTCCAGCAGCACGGGCGCGCCGAGCGCCTTCTGTGCGGGGTCGAAGGTCTGGCCGAGGTAGAAGACGCCAAGCTTCTCGTAGTCGATCACGGAGCGAAGCTTAGCAACGGCGCACTACGGGGCGATCTGGCCGCGGATCTCGCCGTTCGGGCAGGACCCGGTGTGCACGTTGATGTACGCCTTGCCGGCCTTGAGCTCGGCCACGAAGGCCGCGAACGTGGCGGGCGCGTCGGGCTTGGCCTGGTAGGTCTGCGCGTTGCCCGCGCCGTTGCCGCTGCCGGGGTTGCTCACCTCGAGCGGAACCACGATCGGTCCGGACGTGCCCGCCGCCCCGTAGTGCACGTGCGCGCTGACGACGGCGCTGGAGAGGTTCTGCCAGATCAGGTTCGTGACGTAGAAGTAGCTCTCGTCGTACCCGAGCACGAGCGTCGCGCTGCCGGCGGCGGCGGGCGCCGCATTCGGGCACACGGGCGACTCCGCGGCGGTGGTCAGCGTGACCTCGTACTGCGTGTACGCCGGCCCGCCGTCTGGCAGCCAGGCCGCATCGACGCGCACGGCTGCATCGTCCGGAGCGGCATCGGTCTTCGAGGCATCGAGCGGCGGCGCGGCACTATCGATCTGCGAATCGGCCGACGCGTCGCGCCCACCGTCCGACGCGGAGGCGTCCGTGCCTGGCCCCTCTACCTCGTCGTCATCACAGGCGAGCAAGGCCGCGGAGAGACTCAGACACAGC